>NZ_JBFDAE010000006.1:0-282574 GCF_040720935.1 Algibacter sp. 2305UL17-15 | reverse complement strand
AATGATTGATCAGAAATTCAGGTAAGATAAGTTTGAGTAAGTCTAGATAATTGTCCAAGGTTCTTTTTTTAAACAAAAATCGGAATCTTATTCCAATTCACACACAACTTTTTGACTTGATCCGGGATCAACCATCAAGAGCAATTATTGTGTTTATGGGTTGAACTCAGCCAGTTGATGTCAATCCAAACTGGAAATCTTGTCTATTTGGCATTTTGACACCAGACTGCTCATATCGGCATCTGTACCTGTCAAGGCATCAGCGATCTTGACCTGGCTTATTTTTTAGGAATCTTAGCTACAAACTCATCATAAACAGCGTCTTGAAGATAAACACGTTCCGCGCAGTTACATACCTTTCCGCTAAAATTAACTTTTGACGATACAATGGCATTAACCGCCAAATCCAAATTGGCATCAGAACACACAATAGCAGGTGCTTTTCTACCTAATTCCAACGACAGTTTTGTGATGTTTTCTGCTGCATCGGTAATAATCTCTTGTACGACACCAACGCTTCCCCTTAAACTGATAACACCAGTAATAGGGCTTTTGGAAAGTGCTTTTTCGATAAGTCTTCCCTAAGCACAAACAAAATTCAATACGCCTGGAGCCATGCCAATATTCTGAATGAGTTCAGCAAATTCCATAATAGTATTTGGCGCAACAGAATTAGCCAGTTCCTTGGACAGTGTTTCAGCCAAATAAACTCTGTTTTTCCTAATGGTATCTGCCATTTTTGTAATAAAGCACCGCGCTGAACCCGTTGAAATAATGCTAATAACTTCTTCAGTACAAGGGTTTAGACTTTTATTTCCGTTGTGGAGGTTGAATTTATAAACTGTTAGTTAATATATTGTTTATAGTTTTTTTAATTATAAAATTGAATTTATATGTTTAAGTATTTTTCTTTTGAAAATATTTACTGAACATCAAAAACAAAACACCGCACGATAACCAAGCGGGAAACGATACAAAAGACAGAAACACATCAAATTGTAAAGAGATAAAGTAGAACAATCCAAAGCTTATGGCCCAAGCCAAAAACACAGATTTGTTGAATTTTATGCAGGCCTCTTCGGCATAGTTTTTAATAATGCCTACTTTTTCATGGAAGAAATGTTCAAAGACGATTATAGCTCCAAAAGGTGCTAAAATAAACCCGTAAACTGCCACAAAATCTAAAAGTTTCATAGCAAAAGCAGGGAACAACCCAGCAATAGTGGCTATGGTGCCCGCTAAGATGGTCACTTTTACAGTCGATAATTTTGGAAGAATACCTTGAAACGCCAAACCTGCCCTATAGATTGTTGGATTTGCAGTTGTCCAACCTGCCAATACCACCGCGATAATTCCAAAAACACCAATAGCGTTGTTAGCCAAAGGGCCAGGGGCTACGGGAGGCGCATCGCCATTGCTTAAAATAACTTGAGCCTCTGGAGACTTTAAATATACGGCATACAATAAGGCAGCGGCAATCCACGCCATATAGTGCCCAACATACATAGCCGCAGTAGTTGCCCAACCTGCATTTGCTGTTTTAGCAAACCTGAAAACAGATAAATCGGACATGCCTACGTGCATGGCCGCATTAGCAAACCAAGACCAGATAACCACGTGCCAAAACGTGAATTTTGTTTGTCCGGGAAAAGGCTCTGAGCCTTCGCCCCAAATATTCCAAAAATCAGAAAAACTGGAGATTTCAAGCTGATATAATGCTACTATTCCAGCGGCCAAAAATGCCAAAACGATAAAAGGAGACATCCAGTTTGCGGCTTTGGTAACCGTGTCGTAACCTCTTGCTGCAATAATGGATATTACTGCCCCAATGAGTATAACGATAATAACCCACGTTAAGCTGTTGGGCATAGTGTCGGTTAATTTTGGCATGGGCATATCAAAAGGAACCCCTATTGCGGTTGCCGAAACGGTAACCATGGCACCGGCCAGAAAGCAGAATAAAAGGCCGTTGGCCAGATTATAGCCCATGACCAAATTTTTGCCACAAATTTTTTCCAATTGATAATAAAGGGTAAGCCTATTTTTAACGGCTATTTCAGCCGTTAAAAACCGCCAGCTAAATACAGCGAGGATATTCCCAATAAGCAACCCAACGATTAAGTCGAAAGCGCTTACGCCCGTAGTTAAAAATAAAGGACCAATCATAAATTCCGTCCCTGCCGCATGTTCTCCCGCATACATGCCTATAAAACTTTTCCAGCCTTTAAGTCTGGATTGGGGAACGGGGGTTCTTTCAAATTCTCCTCCTGCAATCTCTTCAATGATTTCTTCTTCGGTGCTTACTTGGCTCATATGGTTTGGTTTTATTTAATTATTGGTAGTTGAAGTAAATTACTTTATTAAATGATCAGGAAAATCCGTGGTTTTTTCACAGCAGAGTTGTTCCATAACCTGTTGCAATTCTGTTTTTAACAAGGAAATGGTATGATTGCCTCCTTTTTTGCCTAGTGCCGAAACACCATACATAAAAGAGCGTCCCATAAAAGTGAATTTAGCACCACTTGCCATAGCCCTTGCTACATCAGGACCCGAGCGAATACCGCTGTCCATCATAACCTCTATCTGGTCGCCGTATTTTTCGGCAATTGTCGATAATGGTTTTATTGTGGATTGTCCCGCGTCCAATTGACGCCCACCGTGATTGGAAACGATAATACCATCAATACCCAATCGGATGGCTTCCTCAGCATCATATTCAGAGGCTACGCCCTTTAATACAAGCTTCCCTTTCCACATATCGCGAATAGGCCTTATTTTTTCCTCGTTCAATCTGCCGCTAAAGGTTTCATCCATAAACTTACCCAGTTGTTTTAAATCCAATCCCTTGGGCATGTATGGTTTCAAAACCTCAAAAGTCGGTATCCCATGTTTCAGGGTTTGTAAACCCCAATGCGGCCTTGCGAATACCTGTAAAATATTACTTAAGTTCATTTTTGGGGGCATTGCCAAACCGTTTCTAATATCCCGTGGCCTAAACCCGAATGTTGGAACATCACAGAGAATGACCAATACAGGGCATTCTGCCGCTGCTGCTCGTTTAATTATGTCATCCCTTAATCTGTTTTCCGTAGGATGGTATAATTGAAACCATGCCCTGCCCTCAGTCAATTCACTAGCGCGTTCAATACTTGTTGTAGTTACCGTACTAAGAATAAATGGGATATTATGGTCAAAAGCGGCTTTAGCCAAAATCTCGGGAGAATTGGGCCACATTAAACCTTGCAGTCCAACAGGAGCTATACCAAATGGCGCATCGTATTCTATACCAAATAATTTTGTTTTAAGTGAAGAACCATGATGGTCCCTTAGGTAATTGGGCTTCAATTGAACCTCCCTAAGTTCGGACGTATTACGATGTAAATTAACATCTTCGTTACAGCCACCATCCAAATATTCAAAAGCGAATTTTGGTATTTTCTTTCGAGCCTTAGCTCTTAAATCATCAATAGATGGGTAACGTGTATCAATTTTTATGTCCATAAATAATTATTTTTATGATAAAAATTTTTAGAAATTTATTCTAAATTATATTGTTAACATGATTTACTGTTATAAAAACTAGCTAACAATAAAAGGCACATGTTTTTTGAGTGCGTAATTTTCTTTTAAAAATTTTGAATTTAATTTATTGTCTGATATTGAAATAGCAGCACCTAATGCAGACCCTAAAGAAGCATCGGTAGTGCTCAGTTTTTTATCTCTAAAATAGTGCGATAGCAGTTTGATATAGATGTCGTTATCGCTAAAACCACCATCGATGTATATTCTTGAAATAGTGTTGTTCCCAAGTGATTTTTTAATGCATTTTATTTGAAGCAGCACAAGCTCAATCATTAATTGATGGTAAGCATGCTCATATTTTTGATGGGGTATTTGCGTTTTCTCTGGCATATCTTCATCCGTGATACTGTCCCATTTGTAACAATGTTTAAAATCTTGAATGATTTCAAAATAGGTATCATAATCAAATTTTACAGAACGATGGTAGTCATCATTGACGCCAAAAACCCTATCTAGTTTAGCGACTTGTACTTTGTATTCATTACCCAAAAATATACGAGTAGCTTTGACGGGCCTTCCATTAATGCGCATATAATTTATAGTATCATTATCATCTTTTTCTGTAGCAATGGGGTTTTTCGTAAAGGGATTAAAAACAATGCTCCAAGTTCCGGTAGATACCAAAATGAATTTTTTCCTGATGCTTCTTAAATAAGGTAAAAGTGCTGCAGAACTATCATGGATGCCAACGCCAATTTTGATACGTTTTCCGTTGTAATTAATGTTTATACTAGTCTCCGTAGAAACGATTGAAGGTAATATTTTGTGGATTCCCTCGGCATAGACCCAATCATGGTAATCTTTTTTCTCATAATCCCACAAAGCGGTGTGGCAACCAATACTTGTATATTCACTTAGCGGTACACCTGAAAAAATATAAGTAAGATATTGTGGAAGGTGTAAAGAATATTTGATTTTTTTGAAAACTTCGGGTTTGGTATGTTTTAGCCAATATAATTGGATTCCCGAATTCAGCATGCTTAAATCTACGCATCCTGTTTGCTTTAAAAAGGCTTCCTTTGGGCCATACTTTTTGAAGAAACCGTCTATTAGTTTTTGGTCAATAGGTTTGGTATAATTATAAAGCGGGGTTACGGGCTTTCCATATTCGTCTATATGTACAAAACTGGCACCGTAAGTAGAAAAATTTATAGCCTTAACATTGAATTTTTCCGTATCCAGAATGCGATGAAATACCTCTTTAAGCCATGTTTGAAGGGCGGGCAGATTTTCGGTAGGGAAACCGTCTTCATCTATGATTTCATCAAATTGAATGTATTCTTTATGGACTTCCTTGAAACCTTCATCAAATAGGAAAAACTTTTTATTGGTTTTTCCTATATCAAAAACAGCTGTAACTTTTAGTTTCTTGCCCATATTTTAAAGTCCTGTTGCGACTGTGTTTTTGCCTCGTTCCTTAATCAAAACATTTCTAATATTTAAAGTGCGGAATGAATCAATAGGGCTTAATGCACCACCCGTTTTTAGTCGTGCCCTTTCAAGTAACGGTCTTACATCAGTTCTGTAAGCCCCTTGTAAGATTTCTTGGCATTTTACCACATCGTTATTTGATTGTGCTGCTTTTAATGCCGTTTGGTCAATCAAAAGCGCCTTTGCATAAGCTTCTTGAATGGCCTCTAGAGACTGTATTAAATCTTCCAAAGGGTCTTTCACGTTATGGCTTGCATCGATCATCCATGCCAGATCTGGATTTTGTGGATTGTTCTGCATCCCATAAACCAATTCGTTAAAAATAAGGAATAGGGCGTAGGGCTTGATGCTTCCAACGGTCAGATCGTCATCGCCATATTTGCTATCGTTAAAGTGAAAACCACCTAATTTGCCTTTCAGTTGAAGGATAGACACAATTTGTTCTATGTTAGAATTTGGAAGATGGTGCCCTAGATCTACTAAAGTAAAGGCTTTGTCGCCACATCCGTTTGCCAACATTAAAGAAGCACCCCAATCTTGAATAACCGTACTGTAAAAGTTTGGTTCGTAAGGCTTGTATTCAATCAATAATTTCCAATCATCTGGTAAACCTTTGTAGATGTCTATTAAACTATCTTGAGTGTTTTGAAACGCGGTCTGGAAGTTGTTCTGACCTGGAAAACAAGACCCATCTGCCAACCAAACGGTCAGACTTTTTGAGCCCAATTTGTTGCCAATATTGATAACATCTAAATTATGCTGAATGGCTTGTTCTCGAACTGTTTTACTTGTATTGCTTAAAGAACCATACTTATAACTTTCCCTTGCATTTTTTTGATCTTGAAAGGTGTTGGAATTTACCGAATCAAATTTTATGTTCAGAGCTTTTGCCTGTTCCTTAATGGCATTATAATCTGAAGGAATGTCCCAAGGAATATGAAGCGATACCGCACCAGCTGTTTGTGTAAGGGCGTGCAGAATACCAACGTCTTCAATTTTCTGTTCAAGACTTGAAGGTTCGCCATAAAATGAAAAACGCCCAAAGCGTGTGCCACCAGCACCCAATGCCCAACTTGGTATAGCCACTTGGAATTCAGATAATTTTGAAACAATAGCGGAAACATCATGCCCGTTTTTTGATAATCTATTTGCTAAAAAATCAAAGTGTTCATTATGACTAGTAAGATTTTTTTTATTAAAACCCTGTATCTGATCTTTTTTAATTTCCATGTGTTTTTACTTCTTATTTGAGAAAAGAAGCCTCCATGAACTTCAATTTGAACCTATGGAAGCTTTCTTGTACAATTAAATGTTTTCTTATTTTATCTTACAAACGCGTTGGCCATACCGCCATCAACGTTAATGATGTTCCCTGTGGACTTGTCCAAAATCCCAACTAAAGAAAATACGCCATTGGCAATATCATCTGGAGTAATAATTTCATTTAATAAATTCCTTTTTGCGTAAAAAGCAGGCAGTTCTTCTACGGTAATATTATTTGCTTTTGCGCGACCTTCCGCCCAGGCACCTTCCCATATTTTACTGCCAACGATAACGCCATCTGGATTTACGGTGTTCACTCTAATTTTATCTTTTGCCAGTTCAGCGGCCAATAAGCGCACCATGTGTTGTTGTGCTGCCTTAGCTGTTCCGTAAGCGACATTGTTAGGGCCTGCTACCAATCCGTTTTTGCTTGCAATAGAAATATAGTTTCCGCCCAGACCTTGCTGGCGCATGATGGCTGCAGATTGTTTTGCCAAATCAAACTGTCCTTTTACCAAAATGCTCTGAAGAATGTTCCAGTCTTTATCGGTGGTATCTTCCAATGGTTTAGAAATCGCCAATCCTGCACTATGAACAATGATATCTACACCACCAAACTCGATACATGCTTTTTTATATGCATTGGCTATAGATTCTGTGTTCGTAACATCACAGATAGTGTAAGTGGATACATCTCTTTTATAAGTGGCATGTGCCTCTTTTAAACTGTCTTCATTTATATCGGTTAGTACTACATTGGCACCTTCTGCAGCCAATTTATCAGCAATGGCTTTACCAATACCACCTCCAGCTCCAGTAACAAACGCTACTTTACGGGATAATGGCTGTTCCTTTGGCATACGTTGTAGTTTAGCTTCTTCCAATAACCAATATTCAATATCAAAAGCTTCTTGTCTTGGTAATGAGGTGTAAGAAGTAATTGCTTCTGCACCACGCATAACATTAATGGCATTGATATAAAACTCATTGGCTACACGGGTAGTTTGTTTGTTTTTCGCAAAACTGAACATCCCAACACCTGGATATATAATAATTACTGGATTGGCATCACGCATGGCAGGACTGTTAGCCTTTTTACATGTGTTGTAATAATCTGCATATTCCTGTCTGTAGGCTGCAAACGCAGGTTCTAATTTCTTTAAGATGGCATCAGCATCCGATAAATCTTCATTTTTATCCAAGGTCAACACTAAAGGTTGGATTTTTGTTCTCAAGAAATGATCTGGACAAGAGGTGCCCATTGGCGCCAATCTTTCTAAGTCATTGCTATTGATATATTCCATCACCACATCCGTATCCGAGAAATGCCCGATCATTCTATTTTCAGAAGAACATAAACCTCTTAACAAAGGCATGATCTGGGCTGCTTTTTCCAAACGTTCGTCTTTAGGTAAGCTTTCAATTTTCTGTCCGCCAAAAACGCTGCCTTTTTCCTTTATTTTATTCTCGATGAATTCAGAAGCCATTTCAATAACCTCTAAACTATTTATGTAACATTCATAAGAGGTATCTCCCCAAGTGAACAGACCGTGGCTGCCTAAAACGATACCACGAATCCCTGGATTGTCCTCTAAACATTTTTCTATTTGAAGCCCCAGATCGAAACCTGGACGCTGCCAAGGTACCCATCCCATAGTGTCGCCCCAAATTTCTTTGGTGACCTGCTCGCTATCTTTTGCGGCCGCAACTGCAATAAGCGCATCAGGATGTAAGTGATCGATATGTGCAAATGGCAATAAGCCGTGTAATGGTGTATCGATTGAAGGGGCTTTACTGTCCAGATCATAGATACAATGGTTGAACAGTCCCACCATGCGGTCCTCGTCTTCCAAACCGCCATAGACATTTTTTAGATCGCGCAATCTGTTGGTATAGATTCCCGCAATGCCACTTCTGTCTAAAGTTCCTATGTCCCCACCGGAACCCTTGATCCACATCACCTCAACGTCCTCGTTGGTAAGTGGGTCTTTTTCTATGGTCCTGCAACTGGTGTTGCCGCCACCGTAATTAGTGATTCTTAGGTCTGCGCCCAAGATATTTGAACGGTATAAAAATAAGGCTACTTGATCATCACCTAGGGCGTTTGCTTTGTTGTCATCCCATAGGTAATCAACGTGCTTGAAATTTTTTGTAATCGTAGTCATAAGATTTTTTAAAGTGTTACTTAGCTAAAGTATATTAAACAAAAAGTTTTTCTATTCTGGACAGTATGCTGCTTGACTCAATATTTTAATTGGTAATTCAAAAATATATTTTATGTACATCTTTTATTTGTATTCTGTACATTTCGTAGTGTGGGAAAAATCATGAAAAAAAATATAAATAATTCATTTCAAGATTTATGCAGGTTTGCTCTTTAAATGATCTAATAGTGCTTAAAATAAACTCTATTACAAGTTATAGATGTTTCACTTTAAAAAGCAATAGATTTGAATGGGGATTGGTAATGTTTTTTAATCTTAGCTCTATAGTAATGACAACCAAAAACCAAAAAGGGTTACAAAAAAATAGATAAAATTAAAAATCATCAACTCGAGCAGGTTATAAAATTTGTAGACTCATGATTAAAAAGTTATTCAAGACGAGTTATCGTATAATTTTTATAGATTTGTTTAAATCCAACCTTATTCCATAAGATAAATGAACCTTATTCTTGAAGAAATAAGTAAACAAAACCGTGTTGTATTCAAAAAATTTTTTGAAAACCACTATAAGGATTTGGTTATCTATGCGAATAGTTATCTTTTTGATAAAGATGCCAGCGAAGATATTGTTCAAGAAGTGTTTATTTATATTTGGGAAAATGCCGATAAATTAAAGATTAAATCGTCATTAAAAGGATATCTCTTTACGATGGTGCGCAACCGATGCTATAATTTTTTAAAATCCATAAAAATTACGGATAGGTATGAGTTCTTGGATTTTAATATTAATCTTATCACCGAACATGTTTTTGATTCCACTTCAGAAGAAGACAAAAAAATAGTGTATCACCAAATTTTGAAAATTGTGGATACGCTTCCCGATAGGATGCAACAAGTTGTGAAGCTAAAATTTTTGCACAACTATAAGTATAAGGAAATAGCACAAGAACTGGGAATTTCTGTAAATACCGTGAAAACACAATTAAGGAGAGCGAAATTAAAAATCACGGATATGGTTACCGTTATTTTAGTTTTGTTACAAACTCGTCAATAAAAACGCCTAGTTATTATCAAATTGGTATTTTAATTGTCCTTTTTTTAAATATTTCTCCTTTTTTTGTAACCCTTTTTTTATTTTTAGTTGTCTTTACTATAAAACATACCCACAACAATAATACCTACAGCCTATAAGATGGAATTTAAGTTAATTATAAAAAAACTTAACAAAACATTGACTCCAGAAGAGGAAATCGTTTTTTCAAAATGGTTTGAAGAGTCAAATTTGCATAGAGAATATTTTAATTCAGTAAAAAAAAATTACAAAAAAGATATAGATTATGTTGATATAAAAAAAGGATGGTTGGCTCTTCAAAGTCGCCTGAAAACCTCTAAATCTAAAAATAAGTATTGGAAGTATGCGGTTGCTGCCTCTGTGGCCTTACTTATTTCTGCTGCTTTTGTCTATAATAACAAAAAGTCTGTTAAAACCAGTACTCCAATTATTGTAGATGGCAATGTGCACATTGAGGCAGGCACCGATAAAGCAACATTGACCCTTGAAAATGGAGCGGTTATAGCGTTGGAAAAGGGCAAAACCTATACGACTGATAATTTAAGTAGTAATGGGGAAGAATTGATTTACAAGACTAAGGATGATACAAAACCAGAAATAGTATATAACTATTTGACGATCCCGAGAGGAGGCCAGTTTTATGTAAAATTATCTGATGGTACACAAGTTTGGTTAAACTCAGAATCACAACTCAAATATCCAAAAACTTTTATAGAAGGGGGTATTCGGGAAGTGGAACTCGTTTATGGAGAAGCATACTTTGATGTATCTGAAAGTACTAAGCACCAAGGTTCAAAATTTAAAGTCATCAATAAAAATCAAGATGTAGAGGTTTTAGGTACAGTATTTAATGTAAAGGCCTATAAAAATGAAGTTAAAATATATACGACTTTGGTTGAAGGTAAAGTGAATGTTAGCCATTTAAAAGCCAAAAAATATTTAGTTCCAAATCAACAATCCGTCCTAGACCTTAAAACCCAGACCATAAGTATTGACCACATTGATGTTTATGGTGAAATATCTTGGATTAAAGGAATTTTTAGCTTTAAAAACAAGACATTAAAAGAGATTATGATTGTTTTGGAACGCTGGTACGATGTTAAAGTGATATTCGAAAACACAGAACTTGAACAGGTCAAATTTAACGGCGTAATCAGTAAAAATGAAAACCTTGAAGATATATTGAAAACTATAAAGAACACTAATTTTATAACCGCCTATGTAATAACCGATAAAAAAATCACTTTAAAGTAAACCAAAAAAAATAGGGAATAAAGCTTATACCTGGACAGTAAAACCACTTTATCCCCCTTTGATTATCAATTAACTAAAATGTTTAATTAACTAACACGCAAATTTATGGAAATTAAATTGATTAACAATTTTTTCTTACACAATAAGAGGAAACCGTTACAGATGATAATAAAATTTTTCATCCTCTTATTCTGTACAACCGTTTTTAGCCTTTCGCCAAACCACGTTTTTTCGCAGAATGCTAAAATTATTATTGATCAAGATAAGAGTGTAACAATAGATGAAGTTTTTGATTTATTAAGAGAACAAACCGAGTACACATTTATCTACCAAGAAGATCTTTTTAAGGATATTCCGAAAGTGCAGCTTAAAAAAGGAACAATTAAAGCTAACGAGCTCTTAATGGAAAGCCTTTCTAACAAGGATTTTAATTTTACCTTTACTGAAGACAACAAAATTATTGTAGCAAAGGTAACTCTTGCTGAAAATACCCAACAGAAACTTCAAATTACTGGCACCATTTCAGATGTAAATGGACAACCCCTGCCAGGGGCAGTTGTATTGGAAAAAGACACTACAAATGGCACACAAACTGATTTTGATGGTAATTTTTCGCTAGATGTTTCTAATGAAAACGCCATATTAGTGATTTCCTATATTGGCTTTACAACTCAAGAAATTCCAGTAGGCGCCCAGAGGGTTTTTGATGTCAAACTTACAGAAGATGTATCACAATTGGACGAAGTAGTCGTTATTGGTTATGGTACCAGTAGCAAAAGAGACCTTATTGGGTCTGTTACACAGCTTAGCGCGGAGGATATAGAAGATCTTCCCGTGGCTTCGGTAGATCAGGCATTAGTTGGACAAACCTCAGGTATTCAGTTTCGCCAAACGGGTAACCCCGCCGGTGGCCCTCAGATTTTAATTAGAGGTATCGGTTCTTTAGGAAACAACGCACCGCTTTATGTGGTAGATGGTATTCCCTTAACAAGTGTATCCAATAGTGGGGATAACTTTTTATTGAACAACATAAATCCTGCAGATATAGAAAGTATTTCGGTACTTAAAGATGCGGCCTCCAAAGCCATTTATGGTAACAGGGCCTCTAATGGTGTTATTATCGTAAAAACAAAGCAGGGTAAAAAAGGGAAAACCCAATTTAATGCCAATGTGTATTCCTCTTTTGGGTGGACACAAGAGTTTGACAGACCTAACAACTTAAATGCAGTTGAAATGGCAACGTTTCAAAAAGAGCGATTAGAAGACCGCTATCTTTTCAATGGTGGCTGGGGAGGACTTGAACAAGCACATTATACCCGTATCCAAGAGTATATCGCGGCGGCCCAAACCGATCCGGCAATTGCCAAAGGAACTAACTGGTTTGATGAAATTACACGTACATCGTTAACTACCGACTATTTTCTTTCGGCTAGAGGAGGCTCAGAAAATATTGTATTCAATGTTTCAGGAGGCTTTAGGGAGCAAGAAGGTGTTGTTATAGGTACCGATGTTAAACGATTGACATTAAGGGCGAATGTGGAGGCAGACGTAACCGACTGGTTGCGTGCAGGCGTTAATATTGCGCCCAGTTTTGTAACCAATAATGCAGGTGATACCGATCCAAACTCTGGTGGGTATAGTGCTTTTGGCTCGGTAAATGCAAGTTATTGGGTTGACCCAACCGCTCCAGTATATGATGAGTTTGGGAATTTAACGCAATCTACTCATGGTACATTATCTAGAATAAACTTTGCGGGCAATCCTGTACCTTTTGGTTCTGGAATGTTCTGGACGGCAAATCCTGTTTTCAGGATTTTAGGGCGTAAACAACAAAGTAAGACCAACACCTTTAACATGTCGGCATTTTTAGAGATAAAACCTATTCAGAACTTAAGCGTAAAAACTACTGCCAATGTAAATTACAGAAACAGGAATACCTTTAACTATACACCTAAAACCTTACCCTTGGATGGGTTAACACCCGATATAACCGGACGACCAAATAGTGGTTCTAATGCGGGTTCAGGAAACACAACCAATTTTATATTGGACAATCAGGTAACCTATACCAACACCTTTAACGATGTTCATAATGTTGAAGCTACCGCAGTTGCCTCTATAGAAAGGAGATCAGGAGAAAGTATAGGTGTAAATGCTTCTGATTTTATAGATGAGGACTTTATATTTCCAGGAGCGGGCAATGTGAATCCAGATAACTTTATCAACAATTTTGGTGGTGGTTATGGTTTTGACGAGCTAAACCGTTTGAGTTATTTAGGAAGGGCATCCTATAACTACGATTCAAAATATTATGTATCCACTTCTTACAGAAGGGATGCATCCTCAAAATTTAGCGAACAATCGCGTTGGGGAGATTTTTATGCAGTCGCTGGGGCGTGGAGGATTTCCGAAGAAAAATTTTGGGAACCCATCGAGAAAACCATATCAGACCTTAAATTTGAAGCAGGCTATGGTATTACGGGTAATGATGCTGGCATCGGCAATTTTGCATCGCAGGGTAATATTAATAGAACGGGCTATATCTTTGGAGGCTCGCAGGCTGCGGGTTATGCCTTAGTATCACTTCCAAACAACAATCTGACCTGGGAAGAAAGTGAGGAATTAAACTTTGGATTAGATATTGGTTTATTCAATATATTTAATCTTGAAGTAGATTATTATGATATTACCTCTAAAGGGTTTTTAGGTAATACCTCTATACCAACAGCAACAGGTTTGGGAGGCATTATTAATAACGTAGGTAGTATCCAAAATAAAGGTTGGGAATTTAATTTAACGACCAGGGATTTAATCCCCTCACAAGATTTTTCATATAGTTTTAACGCCAACGCCAGTATCAACAAAAATGAAGTATTGGAAGTCTCTGGTGATGATGAGTTCTTTATAGGTAATGCAGGTAACGGTACCCGTTTTGCAGTAGTAAGAGAAGGCGACCCTGTAGGTATATTTAGAGGCTTTAAAATATTAGGATTTTATTCTCAAGAAGATTTGGATAATCCGGATGTGGCAAAATATCCGCAAGCGGTTGTTGGTTCACCTAAGGTTTTTGACGGTAACGGCGACGGTGTAATTCAATTCAGTCAAGAAGACTATATAGATATAGGAGACCCTAATCAAGATTTGATTTTCGGTATGAGACATAACTTTGGCTATAAGAATTTTGATTTGAGTGTCTTGCTAAATGGTGCTATTGGATTTGACATTTACGACCAGCGTAGTCAGCAAATGCACAATCTTGACGGTCAATTCAATGTAGATAGAGAAGTGTTTACCAATCGTTACCGACCAGGTGTTCCAACAGATATCGTTATACCCGCCACAGGAAATCTCCCTAACGGTGCAGTAATTGAGGCCCGCGAGGAAACGCCGCTAAACTCCATAACAGTTCCAACAACCAAGCAAAACACTACGAGATATTGGAGGTCGCCAAACTCGTTCCACGTTAAGGCTGCAGACTATTTATGGATCAAGAACATTACTTTAGGTTATAACTTCGATGAAAGTATGTTAGGTAAAAATTCCATGATTTCTGGAATGCGCGTATATGGAAGCTTACAAAATCCCTTTGTGTTCTCTAAATACAAATTAGGGAGTCCCGAAATTCAAAAAAATTCAGATAATTTAGTAAGAGGTGTTAACGAAGGTAGCTACCCTAATGCTGTTTCGTTCACTTTTGGCTTAAATATTACTTTTTAAAATCAGATACTATGAAAATATTATATAAAATTAAGTTAATCGTTATTGTGCTCTTGGTAATGGGCTGTGACTCCAATGAATTTTTGACCATCACACCCTCCAATAGTAATACCCCGCTATCTTTTTACAATAGTGAAAAGCAGATAACGGAAGGTGTAAACGCCATATATAGCACCAACAGAGGTCTTAACAACGGGCAATGGCGTTTTGGTGAGTTTAGATCAGACAATACCTCATACCAACGTAATGAAGCTGATAGAGGGGGCTCTCCAACAGAAGAGATTGACGAGTTTACCATGAACTCCGACAATGGCAATATTGGAGGCTACTGGAACGGTTGGTACGGCGGTGTCCTAGATTGCAATCTGGTTTTAAACAATATCGATAATGTTGATTTTGATGATGAAGATCTTAAAAGTGCAAGAAAAGGAGAAGCCTTGTTTTTTAGGTCTTATTTTTATCTCAATTTAGCACGTTCTTTTGGGGATATTCCTTTTCATAAACTCGTAGCTTCCAGTGTAGAAGATGCTTTTGGCGAAGAGTTTACGTCAAGAATTCCTGTTAACCAAGTGTATGATGAAATTTTAATTGACAACGAACAAGCAATTGATTTTTTACCTGCGTCGTGGCCAAATTCAGAAAAAGGCAGAGCCACTAAAGGTGCGGCCCTTATGTTGCAGGCAAAAATTTTAATGACCATTCAACGATACGCAGAGGCTATTCCCTATTTGCGCCAAATGGAAGGGCTAGGATACAATATCTTAGGAAACTACGAGATGATTTTTAACCCCAGCAATAAAAACCACGCTGAGTCTGTTTTCGAAATTCAGTTTGATTTTGCAAGTGGGCAAGCTTCTAACTTCTTGGGTCAATTCGTACCCTTTACAAGTGGAAATAGAATTTTAATTTTTACCCAAGCAAGTGGTCGTGCTGGTTTAAATCAGCCTACACAGGATATCATAGATTTATATCCAAATAATGATGCCCGTGCTGCGGTGAATATTGCTTTCGACATGGGGGAACCGTATGTTAACAAATATAATTATGCGCCATTGGCCCCAGGCCAACAGGATGTTAACTTCCCAATGTATAGGTATGCCGATGCTAGATTGATGCTTGCTGAATGTTTAGCACAGACTGGCAGTTTTCAACAGGGCATAGATATCATCAACAATGAAATACGCCCAAGAACAGGGGTTACAGATCCAGTTACTGCAGCCAGTCAAACAGAGGCATTGGACAAAATAGCCATTGAGCGCAGATTAGAACTGGCTTTTGAAAACCACCGATGGTTCGATTTGGTGAGAACGGGTAAAGCGGTTGATGTGATGAAGGCACATGGCGATGACTTACTTGCCCTAAAACCACATTTAACGCAAGGATTGGAATACGAAAACATAAGAACCCTATTGGCAATTCCATTTAATCAAGTAGATCAATATGGATATCCTCAAAACCCAGGTTGGTAAGAGCTATTTAGTTTGAGTTAGTTTGTTTTAGTTATGAGGCCGTCTCAAAATAGGGGGCGGCTTTTTTAAAATATCCAAAATCATACATTAAAACTTTAAAAGTTGTGAGAAGAAATTCAGCTAAAGCCCTTTAAACAAAAGAACCTTAACTGTTTTAGGGAAATTCAATCCATTTAAAATTCCTAAAGAATGCATTATAAAGTATGTTTTTTGTTAGTTCTGCTATATACGATGAGCTTTAAGGCGCAATCTTCAATAAACATATCCCAACTTACCGTAGAATATCTCAGTAATCCCATCGGTATCCATAGGATAAGTCCTTTAATGGGCTGGAAACTTTTTTCAGAAGAACAGGGAAAATCCCAATCGGCATACCAAGTTTTAATAGCCTCTTCCAAAACACTTTTAAAGGAAGATCATGCAGATATTTTCAATACCGGCAAGATTAAAAGCAGTCAAAATATCAATCACAGACTGTCTTTTAGCGCCAATAAGTCAAATACATTTTATTACTGGAAAGTCAAGATTTGGGATGAAAAAGGAGATGCCACGCCCTACAGCAATATAGCTTTTTGGAAAACAGGATTATTAAACAAAGATGATTGGGATGCTAAGTGGATTTCAAATAAATATCAAGAGGTAAGCTCTAAAAGAGAACCGTTCAGTCGTTATGATAAATCTAGGGGATTTAGTGCAGAAGATTCGTCCGCAGTATATTTAAGAAAGCAGTTTAAAACTCGTGATAAGTTAAAAGCTGCCACCACATTTGTGACTGGATTGGGATATTATGAGCTTTACTTAAACGGCCAGAAAGTAGGCGACCATGTTTTGGATCCCGTTTTTACCGATTATCAGAAAAACGTAAAATACCTCGCTTATGACGTCACATCCATGTTAGAACCAAACAAAAAAAATACGGTGTCTGCTCTATTGGGAAATGGGTTTTACAACCATACCGAGCGCGACCTTTTCCAGATGGAAAAAGCCAATTGGAAAACACCTCCCAAATTTTTGTGCCAAATTGTTTTGGAATATGAAAGTGGCGCAAAAGAAACGATTATTTCTGATACCGATTGGAAATGGTCTTATGGTCCTATTGTTTATAACAGTATAAGAGGTGGCGAAACCATTGATGCACGGATTGATTTTAGTGGCTGGAACACGTCTGATTTTGACCATTCCAAATGGCAA
Source organism: Algibacter sp. 2305UL17-15 (assembly GCF_040720935.1). Lineage (NCBI taxonomy): Bacteria > Pseudomonadati > Bacteroidota > Flavobacteriia > Flavobacteriales > Flavobacteriaceae > Algibacter > Algibacter sp. 2305UL17-15. The sequence goes on along the minus strand of NZ_JBFDAE010000006.1, from coordinate 265,430 downwards.
AATACCGTAGAAGTACCAGCGCCTTTGGGCAAACTAACTTACCAATATCTCCCACCAATGCGAGAAGTGAAAACCTTAAAACCTGATAGTATATGGAGTCCCAAGTCAAACGTTACCGTTTTTGATTTTGGCGAAAACCTTACGGGTTATGCTGATGTCACTATTAAAGGCGATGAAGGAAAAGTGGTGGACATCTATTTTAACGAAGCTTTAAATCCTGATGGTTCACTTAATTTAAAGCATAGTACCAGTCATACTTTTGGCAGATTTCAACACGGAAAATTAATTTTAAGCAAAAACGAAACGGATGCATTTAAACCAAGGTTCACCTACCACGGATTCCGTTACGTACAAATTGAAGGTGTTTCAAAAGATGCGATTATCACTATAGAAGCAAAATCTGTACACACCGATTTAAAGGAAACGAGCACATTTCAATGTTCGAATCCACGGTTAAATCAATTGCATCAAGCCGTAAAGAGAACCTTGCTCAATTCTGTTCACGGTATGCCCGGGGAAGAAGCTACCCGCGAAAAAATGGGATGGACCTATGACGGAGGCATGAACACCATGGAATCCTACCTGTGTAATTTTGATGCCATCAATACCTTTAAAAAGTACCTTGATGACTTAATAGAATCCCAAGAAGATAATGGTCACGTGCCGCCAATTGTTCCCACTAATGGTTGGGGATTTCTGGAAAAAAACGAAAAACAACAAGATACCATCATTCAGTATGATGATCCGTGGTGGGGAGGCACACTAGCTTATGTGGCGCAAGAACTTTATGAAAGTACGGGCGATACGGCCATTATTAAAGACTCCTACAAACCCATAAAGGATTATACCAGTTTTGTAATGAAAACCGCAAAAGACGACATCGTATATTGGTCTTTGGGCGATTGGCTGGATCTTGAGCATAATAAAAACGGATGGGGCCCTGGCCTAACCTCCGTTGAATTAACATCCACCGCTGGTCTTTATTATTTATGCGACATCACAGCCCAATGTGCCACCATGCTCGGAAATATGAAGGATGCACAATTCTACTCCAATCATGCCAAAAGAATTAAAGAAGCATTCAACAAAAAATTTCTTGATGAAGAAACAGGTTGGTATGACAAAAAATCACAAACAGGTCAAGCGGTGTCACTTTATTACAATCTGGTTCCTGAAACGTTTAAAGAAAAAGCAACCCAAAAACTTATGGAGTCCATTGAAAAGAATAATTACCATACCTCCGTTGGGTTTATTGGGGTGCGTCCCCTAATTCAATATTTATCTGAAAATGGTTATAAAAAATTAATGTACAGGTTATTGACGCAAGAGGAAAGTCCCGGATGGCTGCATTTTGTAAAAGATGAAAGAAGTACCATGGGCGAAAACTTGAATGCCAAAGGCTATGGCACCAACCATCATCCCTTTGCAACAAATATTGGGTTTTGGTTATTTGAACATTTGAGCGGCGTTAAAATCGACTTTTCAAAAAGCCCAACCATCACTTTAAATCCCGGTTTGGAAGTGGATGTGCAATGGGTAAAAACATCACAGGAAACACTTTTAGGAAACATCGTAAATCATTGGGAAAAGAAAACAGACAACGTGCTGTATCATATTGAACTTCCTGTTAATGCCAACGCTGAACTCATACTGCCCGATAATTATTCCTTAACTAATAGGGAAGATTATAGCAGTTCAATCCAGAACATACAAGGTTCAAATAAATACATGCTTACTTCAGGAAGCTACAATTTAAGATTGATTAAAAAACCGTAAACTAAAAACCAGAGCAATGAAACATCAACATATATTCGGACAGGCACTAGGATTTTTAATGGTCCTCTTATCCTTAGGTGTATTCGTTTCTTGTCAAAAAAAGGAAGAAAAAAAAGCAGTATTGCCCAATATCATCATGATTGTTACAGATGATTTGGGATGGTACGATCTTGCCAGCTACGGCAACGACTTTATAGAATCGCCCAACCTTACCAAATTGGGAAATGAAGGCATACGGTTTACAGATGCTTATGCCCCAGCACCGTTATGTAGTGCGTCTAGGGCAGCTTTAATAACAGGATTGCATCCCATAAGAACGGATATCACAGAGCACATCCACGGAAACCCGCCTCCAAAACCTAGTCAGAAATTAATAACGCCTCCCATTGCGCAGCAGTTGGATTTACAGTTTAAAACCATTGCAGAGGCATTGAAAACCAAAAATTACAAAACCGCATTCTTCGGTAAATGGCATTTGGGAGGAGGCAAATTTAGTCCCGACCATCGTGGTTTTGACCTTAATATTGCAGGGGGGTATCATGGTTTGCCAAAAAGCTTTTTTTATCCCTTTTTTGATGAAGGACAAAAACCTGAATTGCAGAACTCTTCTAAGGAAGGCGACTATCTTACCGATGTTCTGACCACAAAAACTATTGAATATATTGAACAACAAAAAGAGGCTACTTTTTTTATCAGTCTTAATTATTATTCGCCACATGTGCCTATTGAGGCAAAAAAAGAAATGGTAGAAAAATATAGAAAAAAACGTGGAAATGATGATGAAACTATCCTACCGAATATTCATTATGCGGCGATGGTAGAATCCATTGATGAAAACGTGGGACGCATCATGAAAAAACTGGACGCATTGAAATTGGCAGAAAACACCCTCATAATGTTCACTTCAGATAATGGAGGGTTACATGTGCCAAGTTTACCAGCATTTATAAAACATACACCACCTACTGATAATGGGCCTTTACGGGAAGGCAAAGGATATGTCTATGAAGGTGGTATTCGAGAGCCGCTTATTATTAGATGGCCTGCAAAAATCAAAAAAAACCGCATAGACTCTACCGTTGTTGTAGGACAGGATTTTTTCAATACCATTATGGATATTACAGGTCTTGAACAAACATCAGATGGTAAAAGCTTGCTTCCTTTATTTGAGGGTAATCCCCTTGAGGAGCGAGGCGTGCTGTGGCATCTGCCCCATTATAACCATCAAGGGAGCAAACCGTCTTCGGCTTATCGCGAAGGCGATTGGAAACTAATATATACCTACGAGGATGAACAGTACCAATTGTATAATCTTAAAAAAAATATTTCAGAAGCACATGATTTAGCTGGAACCAATCCCCAGAAATTGAATGAGCTCAAGGCTAAAATGACGGCGCGATTAGATGAATTGTATGCCAAATACCCAACACCAAATCCTGATTACAATGGGGAATAAAACGGTTTGGTCTTCATTGGAAAAAGTTTTCCATATCGATAAAGGGTGTAGGTCAAATCAACATCAGTTAAACCTGTTTAAATAAAATAATAGCAACATAAACAATGAGTAGCAAAATAGTTTCTTTTATAATTTCTGGAGTACTTCTTTTTTCATGTGAATTTAAAAAAGAGGCTACTGCATGGAATACAAGCAACAAAGTTCGTCCTAACATTATCTTTTTATTATGTGATGATTTACGCTATGATGCCTTGGGTTATATGGGAAATACCATTATAAAAACACCACATATCGATCATTTGGCCGATAACGGTGTGCGTTTTAATAATGCCTATGTTACAACATCTATTTGTGCCGTGAGCAGAGCGAGTATCTTAACGGGGCAATATGCACGAAAACATGACATTTGGGGATTTTCAAAAGATTTATCCCAACAGCAACTGGCCAATACATATCCTGTTCTTTTAAAAGACGCTGGTTACACTATTGGTTTTATTGGTAAATATGGTGTTGGGCACAATGCACCCAAAGATATATTTGACTTTTGGGCAGGGTTTAATGGCCAAGGGACCTACCGCCAGAAAACCAAAGAGGGGAAACCCATACACCTCACTTCAAAAATGACACATCAAGCTATCGCATTTTTGGATAAACAAAAAAACAATACGGCCCCATTTTGTCTTTCCATCAGTTTTAAAGCCCCTCATGTTGAAGGAGACCCTGGTTATTTTCTTCCAGATTCCCAGTTTGACGATTTGTATAAAGATGATGACGTGCCGATTCCATCCACAGCTTCAAAAACCTATTTTAATTATTTTCCAGAGGCTTTCACAAAAAACAATGTGGCTAGAAACCGCTGGGAAGATCGTTTTGCGTCGCCAAGTATGCAACAAGAAAACATTAAAAAATACTACCGTTTAATATCAGGAGTCGATCAGGCTGTGGGGAGAATCATGGACGGTCTTAAAAAAAATGGACAGGATAAAAACACCGTCATCATTTTTACCAGCGATAACGGATTTTATTTGGGGGAATATGGTTTTGCTGGAAAATGGTATGGTAGCGAACCATCCATCAAGGTACCGTTGGTCATCACCGATTTAAGAAACAAAACCCAAAAAAGTGAAACTAGAAATCAAACGGTTTTAAATATTGATATGGGACCAACCATATTAGGATTTGCTGGTGCTGAAATCCCAAAAACCATGCAGGGCAAGGATTTATTTCACCTTATAAAAAATTCGAAAACGGAATCGCGAAAAGAATTTTTTTATGAGCATTTGTGGCAATCATCGCCATCTTATTACATACCAAGTACAGAAGGCGTCGTTTCAGGCTCTAAAAAATATATGAAATACTTTAAGGATAGAGACACTACGGCGGTGATTTTTGAAGAACTCTACGATTTGGAAAAAGACCCTAGTGAAAAAAACAACCTCATCCATAATCCTGAATTTACCAGTCTTAAAGATAGCATGTTAAAAAAATATTATCGGTTAAAGCATAAAGCTGAATGAAAACGAACCTAAAATATTCTAAAACAAAGTTTAAAAAATCGTTCTATTTGAAACAGGTAGGGATTCTTTGTGTTGTTTTCTTGTTTAATGCTGGTATCATAAATGCACAAGACACCCCATATTGGCAAACCCCCGATGTAGTACAAGTAAATAAATTACCGGCACGAGCTACCTCAATGTCTTACCCAACCATGACATTGGCTTTACAGGCAGATAGGGATGCTTCCCCGAGAAAATTATCGCTAAATGGCAATTGGAAATTCAATTGGTACGAAGCACCCAATAAAGCTCCAAAAGCGTTTTTTACACCCGGTTTTAATGATACAGACTGGAACTCTATTCCTGTACCTTCAAACTGGGAATTGCACGGTTACGGCAAACCATGGCAAAGGCTTACGCCCGAAATATTTAAAAATTTTGATGTCAGCCTGCCCCATGTTCCAGAAAACTATAACCCAACGGGATGTTATAAAAAAACATTCAATATGCCGGATATCAAAAAAGATATGCGTCATATTTTACATATTGGCGCCGCATCATCGGCAATATCTGTATGGGTTAATGGCCAATACGTTGGTTATAGTGAAGACAATCGGTTGCCTTCAGAATTTAATATTACACCACTTCTTAAGAAAGAAAACAACCTAATTGCGTTTAAGGTCCTGCAATGGTGCGACGGCAGTTATCTGGAAGACCAAGACCATTGGCGCATGAGTGGCATTACCAGGGAAGTATATATTGAAACCGTTCCGAACGTGCAACTTTATGATTTTGCCGTAAGAACGGATTTGGACGATAGCTATAAAAACGCCAAATTACAGATACGCCCAAAAATTAAAGTTCACACATCCATAAATACTGAAGATTGGATTATAGAAGCACAACTTTACGATGAAAATAAGACCTCGATTCTTGAAGTACCGTTAAGGGTTAGCGTAAATAAAGTACTGAACGAATACCATCCGCCTTTAGGCAATCGCCCTTTTGAAAATTTAATGCAGACTACGGTTTTAAATCCAAGAAAATGGTCTGCCGAATTCCCTAATCTTTACACATTGGTACTCGCTCTTAAAGACGCCAACGGAAAACTGATAGAGGCCCGAAGTACAAAAATTGGCTTTCGGAACATTGATATTAGCGACGGGCAATTTAAAGTAAACGGTGTGCCCGTGCTGTTATACGGTGTCAACCGTCATGATTGGGATGCCAAAACAGGTAAAGCGTTTTCTAGGGAAGCCATGCGAAGGGATGCGGAACTCATGAAGCAGCTGAACGTTAATGCGTCGCGGTCTTCGCATTACCCCAATGACCCTTATTGGTATGAGCTCTGCAACGCATACGGCATTTATGTTATGGACGAGGCGAACATAGAAAGCCACGGTGTGGGGTCGTTATTAAGCAACATTCCGGAATGGCACACCAGTTTTCTGGAACGGGGCATAAGAATGGTAGAACGCGATAAAAACCATCCCAGTATTATCAGTTGGTCTTTGGGAAACGAAGCAGGTTTTGGCCCTAATCATGCGGCACTTGCGGCATGGATTAAAGAAATGGACCCCACGAGACCCATTCATTCTGAAGGTGCCCAAAACATTTATGGCTACCGATGGCCAAAACCAGAACCAAACGACAAGATATACACAGACATTATAAGCAGAATGTATCGTTTAACCGATGACATGATAGATTTAGCAACGAAGCCAAACGATAACAGACCCGTAATTTGGTGTGAGTATGCACATTCACAGGGGAATTCCACAGGCGATATGGAAGGCTACTGGAAAGCCATTCGCAAATACCCAAGGTTGGTAGGTGGTTTTGTTTGGGATTGGAGGGACCAATTGCTCACAAAACAAAGTGCAGACGGAAAAACACTATGGAAACATGGTGCTGATTTTAATCAAAAGCATGAAGATTTATTGCCCATTCAAAAGGGTTTGATTTCTGCCGATGGAGAAATAAAATCTGGCGGTTGGCAAGCAAAATATGTGTGGCAACGTGTTAAAATTAAAGCGGATAGTTTGGAAAAAGGCAAATTTAAAGTTGAAAACAGACATTCTAGAACCAATTTAAATGCATTTAATGTGGTTTGGAAAATTACTGAGGACGGTAAAATGATTCAATCCAATACAGTTGAAGCACCTAATATTGAAGCAGGAAAGCAAGGGGGGTTAACGTTGAATTTACCTGAATTGACACCTAGGCCGAACAAAAGATACCATCTTAATATAAGTTTTGTATTAAAAGAAGATAAGCCATGGGCAACAAAAAATTTTTCCGTTGCGTCCGAACAGTTTCTGTTATATTTTCAACCCGAAACAACAGAAAAACCTAAAACTCCCGAGTTCAAAATATCCGAAACAGCAAAAGAGCTAAAAGTAACAACCAATGGTATTAACATGGTTTTTAATAAAGATTCGGGACAATTAATTGCTTACGGTTTTGGTACTGAAAACTACATCAAAAAGGCACTAACACCCAATTTCTGGCGCGCACCAACGGACAACGATTTGGCATCGGGGATTATAAAACGGCAAGGCTACTGGAAAACGATTGCCGAAAATTTAAAGTTGACTGAGTTTGAAACAGTTCCTTCCAATGAAGCATATAGTGTGAAAACCACGTTTCAAGATAATAAAAAAGACGTACGGATTCATTTGGATTATGAAATACAAAGTGATGGCAGTATGGAAGTCCATTATCAGTTTCTGCCCAAATCGAACTTGCCAAACATACCGAGGGTTGGATTGCAAATGGAAATTCCAACGGATTTGGACGACATGAATTGGTTCGGTAGAGGGCCGCTTGAAAGTTATGTAGATAAGAAAACGGGTGCTTTTTTTGGACATTACCGAAATTCGGTAAAAAACGATTTTACGTACTATGTAAGGCCACAGGAGAGCAGTAATAAAACCGATGTGTATTGGGCAACTTTAACAGATGCCCAAAGAAAAGGCATAAAAATAACAGCGCTTGTAAACCCCGTAAATATTAGCGTTTGGCCATTTACCCAACGACAACTGGAAAAAGCCATCAGAATAGAAGAACTCGAATTTAAAGACAGCAATACCCTAAATATCGATTTTAAACAAATGGGTGTTGGTGGCGACAATACTTGGAATATTGAGGCTGCGCCACACAAGGCTTTCCAAATTCCCGCAAAATTTTATGAATATCGGTTTTCAATCCATTTAGAACACTAATTACCAGCATATCTATGAAGCATTTTTTATATATCATTTCAATTGTAATCCTAAGTTTTTCTTCTTGTAAAAACCAAACGGCTCTTGCCATTAACGAAGCCATAACTATTGAAACATTAGATGTTGATTATCCATGGAAAGCGCAATGGATTGGTGCTGAGGTTGGCACGGATACAGTTAATACTTGGATTAATTTCAGAAAAGAGATTGATATAAAAACGGTGTCCAACGAACCTGTAATAGCAAGAATAGCAGTAGATTCCAAATACTGGCTTTGGATTAACGGAGAACTGGTGGTGTTTGAGGGCGGCCTAAAAAGAGGTCCAACACCACAAGATACGTATTATGACAAAGTGAATATAACACCTCATTTAAAAGCAGGCAAAAACACATTGGCGGTCTTGGCTTGGTATTTTGGTAAAGAGGGTTTTTCGCATAAAAGTAGTGGTAAAGCGGGCATGGTGTTCGACGTACAGACCGAGGCTATCCATATTTTATCAGACACCACTTGGAAAGCGTGGTTGCATCCTGCTTACGGGGAAACCAACGCACCACATCCTAATTATAGATTACCAGAATCTAACGTCGCTTTCGATGCCAGAAAAGGCAATTTTGATTTTACGCACTCCGATTTTGATGATACAGAAAAACCAAATGCCATCATATTTGGAACTGTTCCCATTTCCCCTTGGAACAACTTAGTACAACGCCAAATTCCGCAATGGAAAGATTTCGGATTAAAACCGTTTAAAAATGCGCCAACATTTCCGTTGGTTTCTACAGGGGACACGATAAAAGTGAGATTGCCTTACAACGCACAAATAACCCCATATTTTGAAGTTGATGCTGAGGAAGGACTTCTTATAGAGATGCTAACAGATAATTATAGGGGCGGAGGACCACCAAATGTAAGGGCGGAATATACCACTACAAAAGGGGGTCAATCTTATGAAAGTTTTGGTTGGATGAATGGGGAAACCATGTATTATGTGATTCCGAAAGGTGTAAAAATATTGGATTTAAAATACCGCGAAACAGGTTACAATACAGAGTTTTCGGGAAGTTTTGAATGTGATGACGATTTTTACAATCGCCTATGGCAAAAGTCATTGCGGACTTTATACGTTACCATGCGCGATAATTACATGGATTGTCCCGATAGGGAACGTGCCCAATGGTGGGGCGATGAAGTGCTGGAAAGTGGCGAAGCATTCTACGCACTATCGCCAAGTTCCAATAAACTGGTAAAAAAGGGCATTTTGGAACTGATGCATTGGCAGAGAAAAGACAGTACCATTTATTCGCCTATTCCCGCTGGAAACTGGCATCAAGAATTGCCAACACAAATGCTCTCCAGTATCGGGACTTACGGTTTTTGGAATTATTATTGGCATACAAACGATAAAGAAACCATTGCCAAAGTTTACGATAAAGTCGAAAAATACCTAGTCCTTTGGAAGTTACATGATAACGGCACCGTTGTGGCTCGAAAAGGCGGTTGGAAATGGGGCGATTGGGGAGAAAACAAGGATATGCCCATCCTATTCAATACCCAATATTATATGGCTTTGGATAGCTTTTACCGCATGTCTGAGTTGTTAGGAGAATCTGAAAATGCATCAGCCACAACATCAAAAATGGAACAATTCAAAAAAGATTTCAATGCTGAATTTTGGAACGGTACTGCTTATCGGTCATCAGAATATAAAGGAAAAATAGACGACCGCTCCCAAGGATTGGCTGTAGTTTCTGGTTTGGCTAATGCCGAAAAATACGAAGCTATTTTAAAAATTCTAAAAGAAGAAAAACATTCTAGCCCTTATATGGAAAAGTATGTCCTGGAAGCCATATTTCAAATGGGTTATCCCAATGAAGCTTTACAGCGCATGCAAGAACGATTTTCAACCATGGTAAACCACCCCGATTATACCACATTGTGGGAAGGTTGGGGCATTGGTGCGGCAGGTTTTGGCGGTGGCACAACCAACCATGCTTGGAGTGGTGGTGGACTTACTTTATTGTCTCAATATGTTGCTGGGGTGTTTCCAACGTCCGCAGGCTATGACACGTTTCAAATAAAACCTCAATTGGGTTTTTTGAAAAATGTGAATGCCGTAGTACCAAGTATCAAAGGAAATATTGAGGTTGAAATTGATGCTACAAATGGCTATGAATTAAAATTGAAAATTCCAAAGCATACTAAAGCAAAAGTGTATGTGCCTTCAGCATTCAAAGAAATTTCGGTAGATGATAAAGCAGTTCCATTTACTACTGAAAATGAATATCATAGTCTAGAATTAACCTCAGGGAATTATCACATTAAAGCAAATTAAATTTCAGATGGAGACTAAAACAAATAACAAATTAAAGATAGGATTGTTCGGCATTGGCTTGGATACCTATTGGGGACAATTCGACGGCCTGTTGGATAGACTTAATGGCTATCAAGATGAAATTTCCGAAAACATAAAAGCCAACAATGTTCAGGTAGTTAACGCTGGTATGGTAGATACACCCGCAAAAGCAAACGATGTGGCATCCCTTTTTAATCAAGAGGGTGTGGACTGTATTTTTCTTTTTATTTCAACTTATGCCTTGTCCCATAACGTGTTGCCTGTAGCCCAAAAAACACATGAACCATTATTTGTGCTTAATCTGCAACCCGTAAAAGCCATAGACTATAAAAAAATAAACGCCATGGGCGACCGTGGTAAAATGACGGGCGAGTGGTTGGCTCATTGCCAAAGTTGTGTGGCGCCAGAGTTGGCGAGTGTCTTCAACAGAGCAAAAATAAAGTTTCATTTAATTTCTGGGTATTTAAAGGAAGATTATGTTTGGCAACAAGTCAGCGAGTTTATAAAAGCGATAGATGTCGTAAAAACCATGCGCAATAATCGCGTTGGTGTTTTGGGGCATTATTACAACGGTATGTTGGATGTGTATAGCGATTTAACCCAACAAGCGGCAACGTTTGGCAACCATTTTGAAATTCTCGAATTCGGTACTTTGAAAAAAATTAGGGAGGAAGTTTCCAATGATGAGGTTGAAGAAAAAATAGAAGAGTTCAACACCATTTTTAAAGTGTCCGATGAATGTGAAAAGGAGGAACTTATAAGGGCGGCCAAAACTTCCGTAGCATTGGATAAACTTGTGGAAAAATATCAGTTAGGTTCTATGGCATATTATTACGAAGGCGATGGCGATGCAACTTATGAGAACGTAGTAACCTCTTTGATACCGGGCTTTACCTTACTGACAGGTAAAAATATCCCTGTGGCTGGAGAGTGTGAAATAAAGAATGTCCAAGCCATGAAAATTATGGATGTTTTGGGTTGTGGTGGTTCTTTCTCGGAGTATTATGCTATGGATTTTGAAGACGAGGTGATATTATTGGGGCATGATGGTCCCGCTCATTTTAAAATAGCAGATGGTAAAGTAGGTTTGGTACCGTTGCCTGTCTATCATGGAAAACCAGGGAAAGGGCTTTCCATTCAAATGAAAGTGGCCAATGGCCCAGTTACCATGCTCTCGGTTTGCCAAAACGGTCAAGGGGAGGTTTTTTTCTTGGTCGCAGAAGGCGAATCTGTTTCTGGGCCTACCCTGAATATTGGAAACACCAATTCCCGATACAAATTCCCATTGTCCATAAGGGATTTTATAGACCAATGGTCGTTGGCGGGCCCTTCGCACCATTGCGCTATTGGTATGGGGCATCAAGCATCGCAACTTAAAAAAATAGCGGATTTGTTAAACATAAAATGTATTGTGATTTGTTAGAAGAAATCTTAAATGCTCATAAATTTATTTTAATATGAACCCATTCCTTGGTATATTTTTTCATGCAGTTGGTGGTTTTGCGGCCGGTTCTTTCTATTTGCCTATCAAAAAAATAAAAGAATGGTCGTGGGAAAGCGGTTGGATTGTAAACGGCTTTTTTGCATGGTTGATTGCACCAATAATCGTTTCAGTAATAACGGTGCCCGAAACCTTTAATATTCTAAGTGCTGTTGACAGTAATAGCTTTTTGTGGACGTATTTTTATGGGGTGCTGTGGGGCATTGGCGGCCTTACGTTTGGGATGGCCATGCGGTATTTGGGCATGTCCCTAGGGATGGCATTGGCATTGGGGCTTACGGCGGCCTTCGGAACTTTGATACCGCCCATTTATAGCGGTCAGTTTTCAACATTACTGCAAACGACCTCAGGAAAAGTGGTGCTGTTGGGTATCATCGTATCGCTTTTAGGAATCGCTATCTGCGGAAGAGCCGGGATTTTAAAAGATAAGGAACTATCAGCGGAAGAAAAGAAAGTAGGGGTAAAAGAATTCAACCTTAAAAAAGGTGTGATTGTAGCACTATTTGCTGGCATCATGAGTGCGTGTTTTGCATTCGGAATGTCTGCTGGAAAACCCATTGCAGATTTGGCAATGCAATATGATGCACCTGTACTTTGGCAGAATGGCCCGGTATTTATTGTCATTCTTTTTGGCGGACTGACCTCCAATTTTTTATGGTGTATTGGCTTAAACCTAAAAAACAAAACCTATAAAGATTACACAAATAACGCAACGCCGTTAAAAATAAACTACCTGTTCGCCACTATTGCTGGAATTACTTGGTATTGCCAATTTATGTTTTATGGCATGGGAAGTACACAAATGGGCGAACACGATTTTGCAAGCTGGACGCTCCACATGGCATTCATCATTTTCTTTAGTACGCTCTGGGGTATTGTTACCAAAGAGTGGAAAGGCGTGAGCACAAAAACAAAAATTACTTTAACCGTAGGCTTATTGGTGCTGGCAAGTGCCACCGTGCTTATTGGTATTGGAAATAAACTAGTAGAACATTAATAAAAACACAGCATATGTATTATCATTTAAAAAAAGTTTTGTCTTGCATCATTGTAACCATAGTGTTCTTTGGTTGTAAGGAAGAGAAAAAGGAAATTATAGATAATTCCAAACCCAACATCGTTTTGATTGTTGCAGACGATATGGGTTGGTTCGATTTGGGTTGTTATGGCAACGACTTTATCGAAACCCCTAATTTAGATAAGTTGGCAAGTGAAGGAATCCTTTTTACTGATGGATATGCTGCAGCACCTTTATGTAGTCCTTCTAGAGCCAGTTTGGTAACGGGTTTACATCCTATAAGCGTTAATATTACGGAGCATATTCATGGCAACCGTCCTGCAGGGCCCCACCAAAAATTGCAGACACCTCCCGTAAGTCAGCAATTGGATTTGGAATATACGACCATTCCAGAAGCTCTAAAATCAAAAGGGTATTATTCGGCCCATATTGGAAAATGGCATTTGGGAGGGGGTGAATTTTTACCAGAGCACCAAGGGTATGATGTGAATATTGCTGGTGCTTGGAATGGTTTGCCACAAAGTTTTTTCTATCCGTTCTTCCCTATGGGCGAAAAACCGGAAATACAAAACGATGCTAAAGAGGGCGATTATCTTACCGATGTATTGACCAACAAAGCCATTAATTTTATTACCAAGCAAAAAGATTCTACGTTCTTTTTAAGTCTGAATTACTATTCGCCACATGTGCCTATTGAAGCCAAAGAAGCATTGGTTGAAAAATATAGAAAGAAACGCGGAAATGATGACGAATCCATCATGCCAAACATCCATTATGCCGCCATGATAGAATCCATCGACCAAAATGTGGGGCGTATTTTAAATACCTTAAATGAATTAGGATTAAATGAAAATACGCTTGTGGTGTTCACTTCGGATAATGGCGGGCTTTCCGTTGAGGAAGTCCCTTATTTTGCAAAACATACCCCACCGACGGACAATGGTGATTTAAGAGAAGGTAAAGGCTATGTTTACGAAGGTGGCATCAGGGAACCGTTTATTGTAAGGTGGCCTAATATGATTAAACCAAATCAAGTTAACCGTACACCCGTTATCGCTCAAGATTTATTCAACACGTTTGTGGCTATTACAGGTGCTGGAAACCAGACAAACGACGGCGTGAGTTTGGTGCCTATTTTTAAAGGCGAAACATTGCAAGCACGGGGATTATTATGGCATTTGCCACATTATAGTCCGCAACATGGCAAACCGGCATCTGCTTATCGTGAAGGCGATTGGAAGATTTTACATTTTTATGAAGACCAGCGTTACGAGTTATACCATTTAAAGGAAGATATCAGCGAGTCCCAAAATTTGGCAACCGAAAACCCTGAAAAATTTCAAGATATGAAGCAAAAAATGGAAAATGCCTTAAAAGGTATGAATGCTAAATTCCCAGAACCTAATCCGAATTATACAGGAGAATAAACTACCTATGGGTAAAGCCCCGAGGTATTAAATTCCAAAAAGGCAAAAACTAAATTCAAAAAAAAAGAAAAATGGGCAAGCTTGGAATATTAAATCTTAAAAAATGAATAAAAAATTAAAATGAATCCGTTGAAAAAAATGATGCAGAAACTTTTTATATACATAGCACTTCTTTTTGTGATGCCCATGTTTTCACAAAACGACACTTATGATACCGTTGAAGGATTGCATTACTACAACGATTCTATAACGAATGCGGATGCTTATGTGAAGAAAATGTGTCAATTGGATATTTATTATCCTAAAAACAAAACCGATGCGCCGACAGTTGTTTGGTTTCATGGCGGCGGTCTTTCGGGTGGCGATAAGTTTATTCCCGAAGCACTAAAAAACAACGGAATGATTGTGGTTGCCGTAAATTACAGGCTTTCCCCAATAGTTAAAAACCCAAAATATATTGAAGATGCGGCCGCTTCTGTGGCGTGGGTTTTCAATAACATTGAAAGATACAATGGCATTAAAAAATCCATTTTTGTGTCTGGACATTCGGCGGGTGGTTATTTGGCTAGTATGGTAGGTTTGGATAAAAAATGGCTTCAAAAGCATGATATTGATGCCGATGACATTGCTGGGTTAATTCCGTTTAGCGGTCACACCATCACCCATTTTACCATAAGAAAAGAACAAGGTATAGCAGGTACACAACCTATTATTGATGAATTTGCTCCGCTATATCATGTTAGAAAAGATGCACCGCCCATACTAATAATTACCGGTGATAGAGAAAAAGAACTGTTGGGACGCTATGAAGAGAACGCCTATTTCATGCGAATGCTAAAAGTGGTTGGACATAAAAACACCACGCTTTACGAACTGGATGGCTATAACCACAGCAGTATGGCAGAACCTGCATTTCAATTATTAATCAATTTTGTAAAAAACATACATCATGAATCCAAGAATGACTAAAATTTTAAGTAGAATTTGTTTTCAAAAGAAACTGCTTTTCTGTGTTTGTATATTATTTTCAGTAAACATGGCAGTATCGCAAAGCATAAGTGTAAACAATGTAAAACCACGAATTGATACCGATGGCAATATTGTAGATGCCCACGATGGCAGACTTATTCAATTTAACGACACCTTCTATTGGTACGGCACAAGTTATGGCAACACCAACGGATTTGTTACCGAAAACCATTATGTCTGCTACATTTCCAAAGATTTAAAAGTTTGGAAAAAGGAAGGCAGATTATTGCCTAACCAACCCGAAGGCGTGTATTACCGTCCGCATGTGGTGTATAATAAAAAAACAAAACGTTATGTGCTGTGGTACAATTGGTATCCTAAATTATGGAACGGACAATTTGGAGTGGCCACCAGTAAAAATCCTGAAGGGCCTTTTAAAATTGTAAATAGCAATGTGAAAATGTTTCGTTCCGATGTTGGATTGGGCGATTTCGGACTTTTTGTCGATGATGACCAAACCTGCTATTTAAGCTATAATACCATCCAAAACCATCAGGTTTCCGTTGAAAAATTGGATAAAAAATACACCGCTTCAACCATGGAAAACGGAGGTATTATTGCAGAACACATGGAAGCAGGGACACAATTCAAAAAAGATGGGAAGTATTATTTAATGACCGATTACACCTGTTGTTTTTGCAATTATGGTTCTGGTGCTAGGGTGTATATATCTGATAATCCGTTAAATGGATACCAACTTACAGGGAACATCAATCGATACCCAGGCAAGGCTTCATTGGTTATAAATGATGGCGTAACCAGAGGAACGCTTCACGAAACCATCGAAAAAACGGATAGTATATTCAACGCAGTTGAAGTTCAATTTTCGGGTAAAAAAATAGTAGATAATATCACTATTTCGCTTTTTACAGGAAACCGTCCGGAAAATTGTGGGGATGTGAGCAACCCAAGGGTGCATCCAGAAATAGAAACACCAAAGTTTAAACTATTCTCTTGGAATTTTAACACATGGGAAGCAATTAATCCTGAAGATATAACCGTTATAAAATCGGCTTTACAAGAACAGGTTTCCATTGATTTTAATGACATAAATTCCGATAGGATTAAAATTGTGCCAGTAGCTGAAAATTATCCGTTTGATAAACTTTACATCAACGAAGTGGCTTTATCTTCCGAAGAAAAAATAGTTTCGAAAGAGGCTTCCTTTTATATCACGGCTAAAACTATTCCACAGAGACCCATCATTCCTGCACAGCAAAGTTACGTGACCAAATTACAGACCGCAGAGGGCGAAAAATATTTTTGGGTGGGCGATTTATGGGGTTCGGCATCCGATAACGTGAAAGGGCACGACTACCAATATTGGAGCAAACCGCTGGAGTTTAATGATGACGGCACCATTATACCCATGACCTGGGAAGATACATGGAAATTATAAAATGAAGATTTGATATTTTTTAATACACTAATTTTAGTTGACCAATCAATAATGATTCAAGTTAACTGCATAATAAACATTTAATACATAGCCTTATGAAAACGAAAAACATGGCCATTACTCTATTATCATTTTGCTTGATGGCAATTATGATTGGATGTGGTGGAGACGACCCAGTAACAGAAGATGAACCCATTAAAGACGACCCCGTTGAAAACGCACTAAAAATTGTGTTGAAAGCTGAAGATTATAAGCACCAATTTATAGGAGGCGGTGTTTCCATAGGCTTGTTTTTAGGACATCATTACAGTATGAACGCAACTGCTCAAGATGAGGCGATTCGTTTCATTGCGGAGGATTGCAACATGAAATATTTTCAGGATTACATAGAAATTTACCCCGTGGATAATCCAGAATATTTCGATAGAAGAGCTGATTATGTGAAAGCCGCCAAAGTATATCAACCAGATTTGGAGTTTTCGTTGGTAGGCAATAAGTTTCCTGTTGATTTAATGCGCGACATTACCGTTGGTAGCGAAACCCTAAAAGCGTTAAATACGGACGACCCTGAAATTTATGATAAATTGGCAAATTGGTGGTTTCAGTTATTTAAAGGGTTTCAAGAGCGTGGTGTTTCTACCGAAATTTTAAACGTGGTAAATGAGCCCGATTTAGATAGAACTTTTAGAAAGCACCATTACGGACTTAATGGTGATACCAAAGAGGCGGTATCCCGTATTTTTAAACTTGCTGTACCTAAATTTAAAGCGATGTTGGCAGACCCGCTCATTAATACTCTTAATATGAAAGAGCCTTTAATTATGGGCCCTAGCACCATTTCCCCCAACGGTTGTCTTGATTATATGGCGTATTTTAAAACCAACCATCCTGATGTTTGGGCAGACATTGACATTATAGCAACCCATCAATATGAAAATGGCGGGAAACCAGAATTGTTCAAAAATATCGTTAATCAAGCAGAAGGAAAGCCCATTTATCAGTCGGAAACCCATGCCCTAAAAGGCGATGCTATAAATTTAGATGCAATTTTTGCCAGCAGGGATTTAAAAGCGGCACTATCTTTATCAAACTTGTTTTCTACGGCGGTTAACAATGGTGTAAGCTCTTGGTTTTATTTTGAAAACAACTACCCGAATGAAGATGTACACCCTGGTGGCCTTCTAAGCATTCCCTGGGCTGCTGCAAACCCAAAACCGTATAAGCATTATTACGCTTATCGAGAGTTGACTTCGGCACAACCGGCTTCTTCACACGTTATCGGTTATGATATTGAGAGCAATACAGACTCGGAAATTATAGCTTTTAGAAAAAAAGATGAAAATACGGTGTATGCGCATTACACAAATTACAGCGCAAAAGCCAAGGATATTTCAATTACTGTTAAAGGTACAAGTAATGGCATCCTTAAAATATCTGGATATACGTTGATAAGTACCGACGCGGTCAATAACGGAAAGGAAATTGAATCCAAAAATTTACCAACACCCGAAGATTCCGTAACTTTAACTACCGAAGCCCTTTCGGTAAGTACCATAAAAATCACACTATAAAGTTGATAAACACAGCATATAAAAACCACACACCATAAAATAGTTCATCATGTATAAATTTATAATTCTAAGCTTAATGTTTACAGTATTATCTTGTAATACTGTGATTGAAAGACCTGTTTATTCTTCTGAAACATGGGAAAATCCAGAATGGGAAAACCCCGAGATTTTTCAAATTAACAGAGAAGAACCGCGCGCTACATTTTATGTGCATGCTTCAAAAGAAGATGCTTTGGCAAATGCGAGTTGGGAAAAATCATCATTGTATAAATCATTGAACGGGACCTGGGATTTTTATTATGCCGAAAATCCGATGTTAAGACCATCCGATTTTTATAAGGAAGACTTTAATCTCGGTGGTTGGGACAAAATTAACGTGCCGTCCAACTGGGAAATGGAAGGTTTTGGCATTCCTATTTATACGAATATTACCTATGTATTTCCTAAAAACCCTCCGTTTATCCAACATGATTTGAATAACGTGGGAAGCTACAAACGTACATTTGAAGTTGACAACAATTGGACTGAAAAAGAGGTGTTTCTTCATTTTGAAGGTGTAAGTGGTGCCATGTACGTTTGGCTAAACGGACAAAAAGTGGGGTATAGCGAAGGCAGTAAAACACCAGCGGAATTCAATATTTCAAAATATATCAAAAAAGGGAAAAATGATTTGGCGGTTCAGGTATTGCGTTGGTCTGATGCCAGCTATATGGAAGACCAGGATTTTTGGCGATTGAGCGGTATAGAGCGCGATGTCTATTTATACGCTCAGGATAAAGTAAGTTTGAATGATATTGCTATGACTTCTGTGTTGATAAATGATTACAAAGATGGCAGTTTTAAAATTGATTTAGAATTTAAAAACACTACTGATAGTCCTGAAAATAAAAATATTAGCGTACAGCTTTTGGATGGTGAAAAAGAAATTCTGAATCTCTCAAAATCTGAGACGCTTCAACCTGGGATTTCAAAAGTTAATTTTGAAGAAGTTGTTGTGGATGTAAAATCTTGGAATGCCGAACAACCTAATTTATATACTGTTTTAATGACCGTAGGAGAAAAATCCACCGCATTGAAAACAGGCTTTAGAACCGTGGAAATCAAAAACAATCAGGTGCTTGTAAACGGTAAAGCAGTATTGTTCAAAGGTGTGAATCTGCACGACCACGACGAAACCAAAGGGCATGTAATTTCCGAAGAATTGACCATGAAAGATTTAAAGTTGATGAAGGAAAACAATGTGAACTCTATTCGCTGTAGCCACTATCCGAAGAATCCGTTTTTCTACAGATTGTGTGACGAATTTGGCTTTTATGTGATTGATGAGGCAAACATAGAAACCCACGGTATGGGGACTACAAACCAAGGTTTGGACCATAACGAAAAAGCAAAAAAAATACATCCTGCGTATAGACCAGAATGGAAAGCGATGCATTTGGACAGAACGGAACGCATGTACGAACGCGACAAAAATTATACATCAATTATTACATGGTCCTTAGGAAACGAAGCTGGTAATGGCGATAATTTTGTGGCCACTTACGATTGGTTAAAGCAA
Source organism: Algibacter sp. 2305UL17-15 (assembly GCF_040720935.1). Taxonomy (NCBI): domain Bacteria; kingdom Pseudomonadati; phylum Bacteroidota; class Flavobacteriia; order Flavobacteriales; family Flavobacteriaceae; genus Algibacter; species Algibacter sp. 2305UL17-15. Next base: position 245,621 of record NZ_JBFDAE010000006.1, on the reverse strand, counting down.
CGTGACAAATCAAGACCTGTGCAATATGAAGGTGCCACAAATTACGAAAATACCGATATCCAAGCACCTATGTACTGGCGCATCCATCACATGATAGACTATGCTGAAAACAACCCTAAACGACCTTTGATTCAATGTGAATATTCGCATGCTATGGGGAACAGTCTTGGCAATTTCCAAGATTATTGGGATGTTATTGAAAAATATGACATCATGCAAGGTGGCTATATCTGGGATTGGGTGGACCAAGGCATTTTGACCGAAAATAACGACGGAGAAGCTTTTTGGGCTTATGGTGGCGATTTAGGTGGTGCTGACATTCAGAATGACGGTAACTTTTGTCTGAATGGTGTTGTAAATCCAGATAGGAGTCCGCATCCTGCTTTGGCGGAAATGAAGAAAGTATATCAGTATATAAAATTTAAATCGAGCAATCCTTCTTCTGGAAAGGTAGAAATTTTCAATAACTATGATTTCATCACTTTGGATGGTTTTGAGTTTAGCTGGGAATTAAAAGAAGACGGGCTTAAAATTGTAGAAGGTCATTTAGAAACCTTGGAAATTGCACCAAATACGTCAACTAAAGTCAGTTTGAAATTGCCAAAATTAGATGTAAATGCTAAAGAATATGTATTGAATGTTTATGCGAAAACCCGAACAGACAAACCATTATTGGATAAAGGATTTACCGTTGCTTACGAACAGTTTGAAATGGGTAATTATAAACCTGAAGTTACGGAAGTTAAAGAAAGTTCCGTATTTAAAATAATTCAAAAAGACAGCTTATTAACCTTGTCTAATGATGTTGTAACTGTAAGATTCAATAAAAATACGGGAATACTTTCTAATCTTGATTATGGGAATGGCAATGTTTTAATTGAAGGCATCAAACCGAATTTTTGGCGCGCCACAACCGATAATGATTTTGGTTTCAACATGCCACAGAAATTTAAAGTTTGGAAAGAAGCAACTGATAACCAGCAACTAACATCTTTTAAGCTAGAAGGCAATCACAAAGATTTGGACGCAAATAGTTTAGAAAATCTTAAAAATTTAAAGTCTGTAAAAGTAGTGTCCACCTTTAATTTACCATCAGTAAATGGAAGCATAGACATGAGTTACACATTGAATTTAAATGGTAGCTTAGAAGTGCACAATCAGCTTAAGAACATCAGTAAAGATTTACCACCGATGCCACGATTTGGTAATAATTTCATTATTAAAAATGAATACCATAACGTGAATTGGTATGGGAAAGGGCCACATGAAAATTATCAAGATAGAAACACATCGGCATTGGTAGGTGTTTATAAAGCTCAAGTAAAAGATTTATATTTCGCCTATATCAGACCACAGGAAAATGGGTATAAAACAGAAACAAGACAAGTAAGTTTTACGAATGAAGCGGGAACTGGAATACAAATTATAAAAGCGTCAGACAACTTTAGTTTTAGTGCACACCATCAATACAATTCAGATTTTGATGCAGGGGAGCAAAAACAGCAACGCCATACGACCGATATTCAAAAACGGGATTTGGTCAACATCAATATCGATTACAAGCAAATGGGCGTTGGTGGAGATGATAGCTGGCAAGCGCAACCTCTGGATAAGTATAAAATTTTTCCGGATAATTTGAGTTATTCTTATGTCATAAAACCCATGGTAAAAAAATAATGGGTTTTATCTGGATAAGTTAACCCAAAATTTTAAGAGAAGAATTCCACTGATAGCTCATTTTTTGGCTACCCTGTTCAATTTTGTTGTTGGATATGGTATCCATTACATTTTCAAATATAGCTTAGGTTATTGAAACCATTAAAAACAATTCTAGTGTGCTAAAATTCGGGTTTCCAACCTGCTTCATAAGTTCTGCTCCATAATGCCATGGCTTTACGATCATACATCATTCCTGTTTTGTCATCAATATCAAACCCTTTATTTATTCTGTAGGCGATATTGGCATAATGCACCATGGCCATGCTTTTACTGGCATCGTCAATGGGTGCGGTTAATTTGGCTTTACCGCGAATGGTATCAAATAGATTTTGCACGTGTTTAGTTGATGTGCTTCCGCCACCGCCTAAAGCTGTGCCAGCTTCTTTTGTTGCCGAATTGTATTCTTTAACTAATTTTCCTTTACGATCATATAGTTTGTATTCATTTCTATTTACAAAAACAGAACCTTCTGTACCGTAAATTACAGTACCACGACCAGACCCATAAGTGCCATAGCTGTTTCGTGCTTTTCCATCCCATTTAATGACTTTTTTATCTGCGAATTTAAAAGTGGCTTCCATATCATCATACATTTCCCAACCATCATTTATAAAATGACGTTTTTCTGCCTCAACATAAACACTTTTAGGGACATCAACTTTTAACGCCCAACGTGCCACGTCAATTTCGTGCGTGCCATTGTTTCCTGCTTCGGCTGTACCATAATCCCAACCATACCAATGCCAATTGTAATCCCAAGTTTCAGAAGTATAATCTCGCCTTGGGGCAGGCCCTTGCCATAAATCCCAATCTAAACCTTCTGGTATTGGTGCGCTTTTTTGTAAAGGCACTTCGTCTCGTCCGTTATTATAAAACGCTACAGCCTTGTAGGGTTTCCCAATAATGCCGTTATGGATTTCATTAATAATTTCTATGGTATGACCAGAAGAACGCTGCTGGTTCCCCATTTGCACCACTTTGTTAAAATGCTTTGATGCTTTTACCAATTGCTCGTTTTCATACATATTATGGCTACATGGTTTTTCAACATACACATGTTTTCCCGCTTGCATGGCCATAATTGAACCTGGTGTATGCCAATGGTCTGGCGTGGCATTTATCAGTACATCAACATCTTTATCGTTCAATACCTTCCTGATATCATTCTCCAGTTCAGGATTGTAATCAATATGTTCCCTGAATTCTTTTAATCCCTTTTCACGTTGACTTTTCATGACATCACATAAATAAAGCAATTTCACGTTGCTTTCCTTTAATCCGATGGGTTGTGTAAAAGCACCCATTCTTCGCCCTAAACCAGCAATGGCAACGTTTAGGCGCTCGTTGGATCCTATGATGTTATTATAACTTTTTGCAGTCATGGCCATTGCTGAACTTCCTACGGTAACTGCGGCACCTGCCAACGTTGTTTTTTTGATAAAATTTCTTCTTGATGTCATAATTCTTAAAGGGATTTTATTTTGATGTTTTTAAAAGCGACACGATCACCGTGGTCTTGCAAAAGAATTTGTCCTTTTTCCAATAACCCGAAATTTGGCCATTTTACATATTTGCTTTTTGAAACCAGTTTTAAAAAGGCTTCGCTACCTCTTTCGTATTCCAAAACCTTCATACCGTTTAGCCAATGCTCAACATGGTTGTCTTTAGAAATGATATAAGCGGTGTTCCACGTTCCAATGAGGTTTATCGGTTTTTCTGGATCTGCTTGGATTAAATCGTATAACGCTGCAACAGTTCGGCTACCTTTATGATTTCCCAATTTGGCATCAGGATGGAGTGCATCGTCCAATATTTGATATTCCAAACCTATGGATGAACCCTTACCTTTATTGATATTGGTATCCACATAATATTTAATGCCGCTATTTGCTCCAGGCGTGAGTTTAAAATCGACTGTCAATTCAAAATCACCGTATAATGCTTCGGTAACAATATCGCCACCTGCGGCAGATTCTGCGCCTCCCGAGGATAATACTATCAATTCGCCATTTTCTATGACCCATCCTTGTTCTGGAAATGCTTCTAATTTTGCACCTCGCCATCCTTCTGTGGTTTTTCCATCCCAAAGCAATTTCCATCCTGAATCTTTTTCCTTAATGGTCAATTGATTTTTGGTTATGATGGGTTTCAATGGACTTTCTTTAGAATATTTCTCTAAATCTTCAGTTAGAATTTTGATGTTTTTCCATGAAATGGTAGTGCCTTCTTTTTGATTGCGATGAATACTATGTACTTGTAAACCGATAAATCCTGATGCCGTTTTGTCGTCAATTAAATATGCCGCAGGAACGTCGTTGATCCATGTTTTAAGAGTATCTCCAATGGCTTCGATTCTGTAATGGTTCCAATCGTTTTGTTTGAAAGCCTTTTGTGCTTCTGGATTATCTTTGAGTGGATTGAGCCATCCTCGTCTGGATTCATCAAAAATACCGGCACTCCAAGCGCGTTTTGATGGGTCAATTTCTATTTGATAGCCATGAACCCGACCATCTCTATAAGTAGGCAAGCTATTGCTTCGTATTTGAATTCCGGAATTCATGGTAGAATCTACCTTATAGTCTAACTCCAAAATAAAGTCGTCGTAATTTTTATCAGTCGTTAAAAACGTATTCGGTGTGTTTTTAACGGTTGTACCTGTAATTACCCCATCATTTATAGTATAAGTGGCTTCTCCTCCTTTAATGTTCCATCCATTTAAGGTATTGTCCTCTATTAAAGATTTCCAAGGTGTACTGTCTTTTTTTCCTTGAGAACATCCTGAAAAACAAATGACTGCAAAAAGAAATACAGTCTGATTTACAAATTTTGACATGTTTAATTTCATTTAGGTTATTATACTTATTACAAAAAAAGTGTATTCAGTAAACAAATCTGTCCTGAAGTGTGTGGTTGAGCTGTACTTATTTAAAAGTGTCAATAAAGATACTCTTTTATAAACTTTCCATTGATATGGACGTTCTCAAAAAAGGATATAAATTCAATGCATTCATTAAAAAAATGTGCTAAACTAAATGATTAGAAATATTTAGATAGGAATATTGTATTCTTAAAAAGAATTTAAAAATCGTGTACATCATTTATCAGCAGTTCCCTGACGTCTCATATCTTCAAGATATTTCCGTGTAATTGGATATTTCCAGACCGGAATTAATGCTATTGAAGCTAATATGGCGGCCGAAAGAAAAATATTATTCATAGTCTAAAAGCGTTTTAACTTCGTATCAAAATCATACTCCTTTTTAATGAGTGCTATTAGCTTCTCGTTAATTGTAATACTGTTATCAATTAGCGCTTAGCCAATTTAGCTTTTCTATGAATATTAATTGAACTCTTGATCTCATATTTGAAAGTTAAACATCAAAAAACAAAGGTTCATAAATTACAGTATTATCACGTATTTTATAAGCAAAATGTAACAATAAAACAGTTGATTTTCATTACATTTAATCTTAAATTTTTTAATACAATATTTTATGGAAAATAGATATAGCAAATGGCACCATCCTTATGTGCCAGCAAAAAAATATAGTAAAAAAGTGGCTTATTTTAGTATGGAATTTGGGATCCACCAATCTTTTAATATTTATTCTGGAGGTTTGGGGTTTTTAGCAGGATCTCATATGCGCTCTGGGTTTGAGTTAAAACAGAACATGATTGGCGTGGGCATGCTCTGGAAATATGGCTACTACGATCAGGCAAGAAACGAAGATCAAACCCTAAAAACAGAGTTTCACGAAAAGCATTTTGATTTTCTGGAAGACACGGGAATAGAGGTTGAAATTACACTTCATAACAATCCGCATGTTAAGGTTCGGGCCTATGTTTTAAAGCCTGAAATTTTTGGGACTGTTCCCATGTATTTTTTAAGTACTAATGTAGATGGAAACGACCATTTATCCAGAACAATCACCAATCATTTATACGATAAAAATCCAGTTACTCGGGTTTCTCAAAGTATTGTGCTGGGAATAGGAGGTGCAAAAGTTGTAGAGGCTTTAGGGGGTGCGGATACCTATCACTTAAACGAAGGGCATGCGTTACCTGCTTTTTATTATTTAAGAGATAGGGGCGTTACAAAAAACCAAATGGTATTTACAACACATACCCCAGAAAAAGCAGGAAACGAAGAGCGGGATGCACGACATTTAAATCGTTGTGGTTTCTTTGGTAGAACCTTGTCTAATAATGATCTTGAAACTGAAATGGTTAACGGTGGTATGATTAATTATACTATTTCCGCATTACGAATGTCTAAAAAGGCAAATGGTGTTTCAAAACTTCACGCAAAAGTGGCGAATGATATGTGGAAGGATTATCCTGGTATAAGTGAAATAATTCCTATTACTAACGCTCAAAATCAAAAGTTTTGGCAGGACGAAAGCATTAAACATACATGGACTTCTAAAAACGTGGGCGGCTATAAGAATAGAAAAATTGAGTTGAAAAAGGCGTTGTGTGGTGAGGTGTTTGAGCAAACAGGAAAAACATTTAACCCTAACATATTAACATTTGTTTGGGCCAGACGATTTGCGGCGTATAAAAGAGCAGACTTACTGTTATACGATTACGACCGTTTTAAAAGGTTGATTTCCAATGAAAAATATCCGGTTCAAATTATTTGGGCAGGTAAGCCCTATCCGTTTGATTATGGTGCTATTGATGTTTTTGACCATCTGGTACATCAATCAAAAAACGAACCTAATTTAGCGGTGTTAATAGGTTATGAAATAGAGCTGTCTAAAACGCTTAAATGCGGATCGGACGTTTGGTTAAATACCCCTAGAATTACACGTGAAGCTTCTGGAACTAGTGGTATGACGGCGGCAATGAATGGTTCTGTAAATGTTTCTACAAATGATGGTTGGATTCCGGAATTTGAAAAAAATGAACAAAATTGCTTTGTGTTGCCTGCTATAGATCATCATTTGCCAACTTGGGATCAAGATAAAATTGATACAGATAACTTGTATGATATTTTAGAACATAAAGTGATTCCAACCTATTATGACAATCCTGAAAAATGGCAAGATATTGTGTTTAAAGCGATGGATGATGTCATTCCAGAATTCACAACACAAAGAATGGCGGACGATTATTATAAGAAATTGTTTTAAATCGAATTACTGAAAGCTTTATTTATTATTGCTGAATTAAACAGATTTTTATAGCAAAATTTTAAACCAATTGCATACAATGCAGTAATCGATTATGAATAGCTTTTAAAATAAGAGCCCTTACAGAAACGTGAGGGCTCTAGTTTTATGCCATGATTGCAATATCTGGTTTAAAAGAATATCAAACAATGACACCAGCACAAGCTATTAATCAAACAAGCCCATTATTTTTTAATAATCTTAAATAAATCACTAGATCCTTTATCCGTGACTTTAATTAAATAAAGACCACTTTGATAGTTGCTAAGATCGATGTTAACCCTGCTACCAGTTACTTTTACCTGTTCAATAATACTACCTTGTATGTTGTATATTGCAACAGATGAAGAATTGGTTAATCCATTTATTGCAACTTCGCCGTAAGTTGGGTTTGGAAACACAGAAATGTTACTTAATTTCTTTTCTCCAACAGATAATGTTCCAGTATAAGTTAAACTAAACCAATCTGCGTTCCATTGCCATTCTGTAGCTCCTGTTGATTCAAAACGAATGGTATGCGTGCCTTCTGAAATGTTAATCTCACCAGATCCTGATTGGATTGTATATATGTCCCAATCCGTTGTTCCTGCTAAAGTTGTTGTGTTCATCAAGACGCCATCTACATATATCTTCACCCCTAATCCTGTTGAGTTTGGAGAACCAATTCTGTATTGAATAGCATACAAACCACTAGCTGGGATATTAACGGTGTAATCTGCCCAGTCGCCAGAAGTATTGAAGTTAAATCCAATAGAGCTTACCATCACCCCATCAGTAGCACCACCAGTATTAACAAAAGTTTCAGCTTCAATTACAATAGTTTTGCTAACATTTACCGTACAGGTAGCAAACACACTAGCATCTACTGCTGAAGTTGCGGTTATAATAGCTGTCCCATCTACAAGTCCCGCGGTTACAACGCCATTTTGGTCAACAGTGACCATACCATTGTTTGATGTCCAGTTAATATCAGTATCTGTTGTATATTCAGGGTTAAGCGTTACAGGAAGCGTTTTGCTTAATCCTGGAAATAAGTTAATGGATGAAGGTATTGATATGGAAACGATATCAACAGAAACAGGATCTGATTGCACGTCTATAGTCACTTCATCAAAAATTGAAGTTACATCATCAGAAGTTGCTCTAATAACAGCTTGACCTACTGATTGCCCGGTTATTTCACCTGTCGATGGGTCAACAGTTGCAACACCTGTATTGCTAGAACTCCATGTTATATCTGTATTGAAAGCGTCTGCGGGTAATGCTATGGCTGTTCGCGTAATAGTTTCTCCAACCTGAACAACTGGCAAGCCATCTTGAATAGTAACGGAAGACACCCGAACGTGGTCTATGATTTCAATGGTTTTGGTTTCGGTATCTAAAATAGTAGTGCCATCTTTTAGAGTCAGTTTAATAGAGTATCCAGTACCTGGAGCAGGCGCAGTAGCTAAGTTATAAGTAACTTCAACCGTTTCATCTCCAAGAGCGTTCACATTTTGAGACCCAGAGCCTAAAATATTCCCATCTTTAATCAATTCCATCATTACTGTACGATTACCCATTATACTAACAGGCACACTTACTGTACCTGTTGTAAACGGACGTAAAAAATCAGGTAATTCTCTGGTAAATATACTTTCCTCTCCTGCAATACGAACATCAACAGTAATAGCGTCTGATATGTTTGTGCCTTTTACTTTTGCAGTTATTACGGCAGAACTTCCAATAATCTTCCCAATTAATTTTCCTGTTGCAAGTACAGAAACATTCGCTTCATTACTTGAAGTCCACTCTATTTCAGGAGCATTTTCTGGTGTTGGAGTAAGTTGTAGTGTTAATGGTGTGTTTACATATTGATCCACAGTAATGTGGTCACCTTCTAAAATGTCAATTGAAGTTACTGTTGCTGTTTCAAAAGGAATAGCAGTAATGGTTTTTGTTGCAAAAATGCTACCATTCTCAGTACTTGTTGCCGTAATTAGTGTAACACCAGAATCTGCCACAGCGGTTACTACGCCATTTTCATCAACAGTAGCAACGTTAGAATCAGAAGACGTCCAAGTTAAACCTTTGTTTGAGGCATCTGTTGGTGTGAAAACTGGCACAATCCCTAAATTATTACCATTCATTAATGACTCATCACTACCCAAGGAAATTGATGTTAAAGGTATTGCAGTATCCTCAGTTCTTCCTGGATCTTGATCCATATCCCAAACTTGAAGCATTACCGTTGTAAAATCGGCATTTTGTTGACGTTCAAAATAAACTGTATTATTACCGTTGTTTAAGAATTCAATAGGAATTTCGATTTCCAACACACCAAACCAGCCACCGCCATAAACACTAGCAACGTGGCCACGAGGGTTAAGTAACATAGGGCTTTGGGTAACAACTTCGTTTCCATTTACTTTTAATGATATTACTTTTATGCTCTTCCCGTCTCCTGCATCGGTCGGATTGTAGAAAAACCCACCAATTCTTACCATGGCTTCACCTTTTGCTGGTTTTACAACATTTTTAACGGTAGTTGTCAGCTTATTTTGTCCTGTTAGACGACATAACTGAGTGCCTCTTGAGTTGGTGGCTGTTGTAAGTGCATCAGACATGTATTTCGTTTCCCTGGATTCTATATCTATTTCAACCGTGTTCGCATAGGTGTAATCTAATACGATAGTTGAATTTGGTTTTAATGTGACCTGCGCTGGTGCTGTATCTAAGTCAACAACCGATAAATCTGGCTCCCCTTGAGTTCCTAAATTAGGATTGAAGAATAAATGGCGCATTTGTACACTATTTACCGTATTTGCGGTTGCCGAATTAAAGGTGTTCAAATGAATGGTTTTAATATCATCATTCGTATTGTTCAAAATAAGGTACACATGTTTATCTTTTACGTATGCATCCACCTGAACATCTAGGGTGTTCGATTTTGTGTCAATACGCGTGCCATCAACATCTTTCCATAATTCGAAATAATAAATAATGGGGCTCCATTGCCATCCTCCAGAAGGTTCTCCAATAACATAGTTTTCACCTTGCCATGTGCCAACTGGTTCAAATAAAGTAGATCCGTCATAACGTTGTACATCACCAGTACCAGTTCCTCCTTTAACAAAAGCACCCCAAACAGCTTTAGCGGGTGTAAATGGCATACTCATTACCACATGCGATGGACGCTCTAAAATCTCCATAAACATTTGGTTAAAAGGCTTCAGAAATTCCCAATCACGTCTTCTGTCGGGGAGTGAGTTGATATAGTCTGTGTTTACTGCACCAAATTCTGAAATTACAAGGTCTTTTTTATCTCCAAATTTCAAATAATCATACCATTCTAGTTGATCTAACATGGCTTCTGTATGCCCGCCCGAGCGAATGGTAGCTTGATTTGCGTTTGCATTTGGCCAATCATAAAGGTGAACGCCATAAAAATCCATGTCCGCACCAGCGTGATCAATAAATCCTTGCCACAGGTAATCCCATTGCCACCAAGCATCCTGACGTTTGTCCCAAGCTTTAGGCCAGCCATTTACGCCAGATAGCATATTCTCATAAAGCGGAATCATTGGGTTGTCAGGCTCTAACCATTGTGTCCAGTACGTTAATGGTGATCGCGTAGGAATGCCATCTGGTTTGAAGAAATCCAATTGGCCCCAAGTCATGCCTCCAATTTTAGGTGCTTTAGCTCCTAATTTTGCTCTCACATTTTGAGCTACTAATTTATGGTATTCCCAATTTTTCTCAAGGCTTGAAATAATCATCCCGAATTGTGGGTTCATAAAATTCATATCGGGTTCATTGTAAACCTCCCAGTATTTTGGAAGTGGATCTCCAATATCACCAGATGATTTTGCAAAATAATGGTCTAAATACAAGGCAGTCCATTCTGCTCCAGCATCAACATCTTTTATAAACCAACCGCCTTTACCTCTTCCAAAACCTTCAAACCAAGAAAGCCCCGAATACATAGGACTTGTATCATTGATGCCCATAATCATATTAATGGACTTACTTCTATATTGACGACGTGAAGCAAAATCAGGAGAATCGCTCCAATTTTTCAATCCGTTGCCGTGTGTTATCATTTGAGCTTCATATGGCCACCCTGGGTTATTAGGATCTTCTTCTACACCTTGCATTTTCCAGGTTGCAGAGCCTGTTTCCCTACCAAAATAGACGCCCAAATCGTTTATCAGATAATCTAATTTGTCTTCTTCACCGTTCCAGTCGTTTTCTGTAGGTGAGGAATGGATGGTCATGTGTCTTTCTCTTCCAAAATCTGACACGCCTTCCACGGAGTGTTTCATGTTAAGATTTACATCAACCTGAATGTTTTGTGAATAGCAGCTATTTCCAATAGGAATAATTATTATCAATAAAATGAGTAGTAGTTTTTTCATAATGCCTTCGTTTAGTGGTTGCCTTCCTAGCATTACAAAGTTTGAAAGAAATAAGCTTTTAAAAACAGAAAGAAACTTGATTCAAACTAGACAAGAATATAAAGTATCGATAAACGCCTTATTTCACGGATTATTAACTTGAAAGAAACTTGACAGGTTGATGATTAAGAGTTTCAATATTGAGCTTTTGAAAGTGTTGAATATTGAGAAATAATGAATTTGTAATATGAAGATATTGTGTTGTTCCCGAAGTTGAATTAGTAGGTTGCCACCAAAATAAGTTCGGTAGCAGATGGAAGTTTTTCTTTTTTCCGCTGGCTATCCGGAATTTAGAATTTGGGTGTTTTTCGTTTTTAAATACTATTATTTATGCTTCAACGTAATCTCAACCACTCCATTGCCACCTCTAGTGCCCCAATGTCCCGCATTACTCCCAGTTAAAACTTTAACCGATTTAATTTGTTCGGGAACAACTCCTGAGATATCGCCAGTTACTATCCCGTCAACCACCAATAAGGCATAAGGACTTGCTAAAATAGAGTTTGGGCCCTGGCCGCCTAAAATAATTTGATTGCCAGAAGCGCCAAAAGTGTTTCCCCCAGAACTGTTAGCTGTTACAGAGGTTACTCTTGCGCTTGGATGTACGTATTGAATCACGTCATATACTGTAAGAAGCTGGTCAAAGTTATTGTTCTCATCTATCAAATTGTTAATGCAATAATCCAGGTCCGATTGATGCATATGCTTTTTACGAACCACTTCCTTAAAAGCATTTTTGCTATTGATTAATATTAAATTAACTTTTAAGCTATCGGTATCTTCTATTTTAATGGTTTGGTTTTGGAACCCCGCAGCCTTAAACGTCAGCTTGTCTTTTTTACGACATTCAATTGTGAAATAACCAAGTGAATCTGTAATTGTTTCTGTTTTAAGTTTTTTTGAAGATACAGACACGTTATTTATAGGATATGCTTTAAAAGCGACTACTTTTCCCGTTAATTTTTTGTTTTGAGCATAATTTATGTTAAGCCCAATGAAGAATAAAATGCCGAAAGCTAAAATAGATGATTTCATTATTTAAAATGCTATTAAATTGCGGTACTAAGATAAGCGTTATAATATTAATTTCATTTGCACGGAGTAAAATAATGAGGCAATTTGTAATGATTCTATAAAGAATTTATTAGTGAAACCCAAAACTTAAAAGCACAGCGCATTAAGTTTTGATGGTTGCCCCGATTTTTAGCGGGATATCAGTTTTAACCTGCCAGCCCTGTCTGCCGACGGGCAGGCGGCAGGCTGGTACCTCGAAACTTGCTCCGGAATGTAAAAAAGTTTTTTCCGTTGAATACCTCGCACGGCCTCGAGGATATTTATCTATAATGTTTTGTCTAATGCCCCTTTATGAGTACAGAAAACAGCTGCTATTATTAATTGAGCTCATATTTGATAAGATGTTTACTTGTATGTTTTATTTAATGATTTCTACTTTTAATGGGCTACCTAATTTCTTTGAGAAGTTGCTTAAATACTGTTCCCATTCGTATTGATTTTTAAACTGCTCGCTTTTTTGCCATGTAAAACCAGCATAATATTCGGTTTTACCATTAATGACTTTTAAATGTGCAAAAGCATTGCTTAAGTCTTTTTCTGCGGTATCATATTTCTCATAACCAGTATAATAATTTGGAGCAGCAACTATAGCTGTCCCAATTTCAGAATCGGCATGTGGTTGCCAATAATTTACCCATGTTTCATCTTTATGTGAGGTTACCACACCATCTTTTTCATGGAGTGTTAAACCGGCTGATAGTGTGTCAACACCTTCAATATGAATTTCAAACTTTGAAAGGTTATTGCCATAATCTAAACTAATGGTTTTAGATTCTTTTATTAGAGTACCATCTGCCTCCCAAACACCATAATCTAAATTAAAGCTGGTGCGAATAGGTCCATTTGTAATGGTTTTATAGCTGATAAAGTTTTTTGAAATATAATACGTACTGTCTTTTTTATAAGCAGTACCTCCAACACCACGACTACTGCCTACATGAAAATTGTCCAAACCTTCGCCTGTATCTTCATGGTAAGTGCCCGTTTTTTCGGTGTATTTTTTATACCATTTATCAATTATTGGGTAGTCCACCCGTTTTAACCATGCATCAATACCGCTAGAAAGCGTGCCTTCTTTTAGGTTGTTTTCAAATCTGTATTGCGCATTCGGACCGTAAGTTCTAAAAGCTACTTTGTTGTTTTCCCATGCATAATCATCGGTACGTTCTGGCACAAAACGGGAATAACATATAATTTCATCTTTTTGCTGTTCATCTCCTTTAAGCTGAACCAATTGATAAGAACCTTCGGAATTTGCTTTAATATTCGGTTGAAATAATAAAACATCCATAACACCATCATCATTAGTGTCAATTAACTGTGAGGTTAATGATTTTTCAGTTGAAATATCCTTAACCCCAAAATTATCGATACTTTCAAGACCCAAACTGGATTTTGAAATTTCAACAGTTTCAAATTGTCTATCTAAATCCAGGTCATTTGAAATTTTAATTGTAATAGGCTGCTCTTTTTGAGAACAGGATGGAATTGTGAACAACAAAATTCCGATCGAAAAAATCTTAATTAGTTTCATTGGTTGAAAAATTTGTAATTAGCCGTATTTAATTTTTTCTATTTGATAAATACCCACCTACCGACAGGCAGGTGGGTTATGGGCTTATTTTAAATCAGGAATGTTGGCAACATCCATATCAGAATAGTCCAGATTTTCACCGGCCATTCCCCAAATGAAAGTGTAATTACTGGTTCCTGAACCAGAGTGGATAGACCATGGTGGAGATATTACAGCTTCATCATTTTGCATCCAAATATGGCGTGTCTCATCGGTTTGTCCCATAAAGTGGCAAACAGATTGTCCTTCAGGAACTTCAACATATAAATATACTTCCATACGCCTGTCGTGTACATGGGCGGGCATAGTGTTCCAGCAACTTCCAGATTTTAAGGATGTCATCCCCATTTGTAATTGACACACATCAACCACGCTATTTACAATATACTTTCTTAAGGTACGGGCATTTGCGGTTTCAGGAGCGCCAAGTTCCACTACTTCAACATCATTAATGCCTATTTTTTTGTTTGGGTATGCTTTATGAGCAGGTGTGGAGTTGATGTAAAACTTTGCGGGATGATCTGCCGATGCGCTTGAAAACGACACATCCTTATTGCCTTGTCCTATATATAAAGCTTCTTTGTGGTCTAAATTATAAGAAGTGCCATCTACAGAAACTGTACCGCTCCCGCCAATATTTATAACACCTAATTCTCTTCGTTGTAAAAAGTAGTCTGCTTTTAGCGGATCTATAGTTTCCAGTTTAACGCTTTGTTTTACAGGCACAACACCTGCAATTATATAGCGGTCATAATGTGTATAGACAAAATTCAGCTTGTCGTTTTCAAATATATTCTGCACTAAAAACTCATCTCTAAGTTCCTGAGTATCCATTTTTTTTACTTCTCTTGGCGAGGCTGCGTATCTTACTTCAAAGTTTTGTTTCATTGTAATAATTGTTTATTTGATAATAAATTTCAGTAAAAATAGTAAATTTATTTTAAAATACAATCGATTGTATTTTAAATTTTTTTTCATATATTTGTTTCATCTATTTTTAGAAAATAGTATTACATAATAATTATAACCTTAAATAGCTTTAAATGAATTACACATTTCCTCGTTCGTTAAAACAACTTTTGTTCACTATTCTAGCAACTGTTTGTATTGTTTTTTCAAGTTTTGGACAATCCATTAACCCTGTATCGGTAAGAAAGGAAATGAAACGTGTTGCCGATTGGCAAATTGAACATTTTAGGGATACTTATAGTGGTAGGGAAAAACCGCATCATATTGCCGATTGGACCAACGGTGCGCTTTATGTTGGTATGGTTAAGTATGCCGAAATGGCTAAAGACGACCGTTATTTTGAGTGGTTGAAGTCAGTTGGTGAACAGCAAAATTGGAAATTGCACCATAGAAAATATATGGCAGATGACCATGTTGTGGGGCAGATGTATCTAGAGTTATTTAGAGAGTATAGCGATAGTACGATGATTAAAGGTGTAAAAAAGGGACTGGATTTTGTTTTAGAAAACCCAAGCAAACAACCTATTACATTGGATAAATATAAGCACCTTGAACGTTGGACCTGGTGTGATGCCTTATTTATGGGGCCTCCGCTTTGGGCGCAAATGGCAAAAATTACTGGAGAACAGAAATACTCCGATTTTATGATGGCCGAATATAAAGCTACCTACGATCATTTATTTGATGAAGATGAAAGTTTGTTTTACCGCGATAACAGTTTTATAGGTAAACTGGACGGTGGCAAAAAAATATTTTGGTCCAGAGGAAACGGTTGGGTTTTTGGAGGTTTAACACTATTAATGGATGAATATGAACCTGGTTCTAAGGAATATGAGTATTTTAAGGATATCTATTTAAGAATGGCTAAAAAGCTGATTGAAATACAGACTCCAGAAGGCCATTGGGCAATGAGTTTACTGAACGATGAATTGTATCCAACACCAGAAACTAGTGGCACTTCTTTTTTTACCTTCGGATTGGCATGGGGCGTAAACAAAGGGCTGTTAGATAAAGATACTTACGAGCCACATATAAAACGTGCTTGGAATACTTTAAGAAGTCATATTACAAAAGATGGCATGTTAGGATATGTACAACCCATTGGTGCTGCTCCGGGAGAAGCTTGGGCTGATAAAACCGAAGTTTACGGTTCGGGTGCTTTTTTGGCAGCAGGAGCAGAAGTTTATAAACTCTATGGCGGACAACCCATTTTTCAAATTAAAAAGCCGGATTATAAAAAAAAAAGTCCTAAAACCGGAATGACCCGCAAGCATTGGCTGGATGCTGCTCAATATATGTTAGAGGGTGCTTTTAGTTATGTAAATTCGTATAACGATCCTTTAAAATTTCCAAAAATAGGAAATGTGGCATACCCTAGAAACAAGGGGCAGGTTCCTGTTGAAAAATTGGAAGGTTTATGTAGAACATTATTTGTTGCTGCACCTTTGCTAAAGGAAAACCCAGAATTAACTATTAACGGAATTAAGGTTGCTGAGTATTATCGTAAAAATATCTTGAATCTCATAGACCCAAACCACCCATCATTCATTAAAGATAAAACCGGTAGTTGGCCAGGACAAACCTTGGTGGAGTTTGGTGCTTTATCAATGTCTATGTCCATGATTCCAGAAGTGCTTTGGGACCCATTTACACAGGAGCAAAAAGATATTTTAGCGCGAAAAATGATAAGCTATGGCGATGGAAATACGGTACCATCAAACTGGAAATTCTTCAATATTTTCGTGTTGAGTTTCTTTAAAGATCAAGGCTACCCAGTAAACGAAACCTTGCTGGTGGATTATTTAGATAAATCTTTAGAGCATTACCGAGGAGATGGTTGGTATAACGATAATCCAGCCTATGATTACTACAGCATGTGGGCATTTCAAATGTACGGGCCCATGTGGTCTGAGCTTTTCGGAAAAAAATATTATCCAGAACACGCAGAGAAATTCAAAGCCAATTTTTTACCGGTTGCAGAAAACTATCCTTATATGTTCGGCAAAGATGGTAAAATGATTATGTGGGGGCGGAGCATTACCTATCGTTTTGCTTCGGTAAGTCCATTTCCTTTATTAAGCCTTTACGAAGATGATTTGGAAAATGCCAACTGGGGCGGATTCAGACGTACATCATCTGGGGTATTGTTACAGTTTTTACAACATCCAGAGTTTATGAAGGATGGCGTGCCAACACTCGGGTTTTATGGAGCTTTCGATCCTTCTACCCAACCTTATAGTTGTCGTGGGAGTGTCTATTGGATGGGGAAAGCCTTTTTAAGTTTGTTATCTCCAGAAGATAGTGAATTTTGGCAAGCTGAAGAAAATGATGGTGTTTGGGAAAACGAATTAAAGAACACCACGGTTACCAATCATTTTTATAAAGGTGCTGACATTTTGGTAACTAATTATAATGATATTGGCGCATCGGAGATTAGAGCTTGGTGCAAAGTGCCTAGAAAAGATATTAAAGAGCCTTTCCGTTCTAGCGAAAATTATAATAAGCTATCCTACAATTCGGCATTTCCTTGGCAATCAGATAATTCAGAAGGTGTTGCTGCTATGAACTATGTCTTTAAAACAAATACGGAAGAAAGTCCGTATGAGTCCGGACATCTTTATGATTTTAAAACATTTGAAGATGGGGTGTATTATAGACAATTGAAATCAGAATACATTGAAAACACAACATTACAACTAGCTGATATTCCTCTAAAAAATGGTATTTTAAGAGTTGATAAAATTGAAACAGACAAAAATGTATCATTTAAATTAGGACATTATGCATTGTCGCATAGCAATGGTTTTATCAAAAAAGAAGTTCGGAATATTAACGGTAAGGATGTTCATATCATTGATAATGGCACCTATCAATTAGCACTTGTTCCTGTAAAGGGGTGGGATAATATCAATACCATTACATCTACAAACATACATCCAGAAACTTTGGAAAGTACGGTAATAAATGTAGGTGAAAATTTTAATCCAAAAGAAGATTGTCCCATTTTGGTAACAGCTATGCTTTGGAAGAATTCAGGTGAGCCATTTTCAGATGAAGAGTTAACGGTTGTAAAGAAAGTAAAGTTTAAAAAGAAAAAAAATCAAGTTTTAATTGTAAATTCTGATACATCTAAACGAATCATTAGCTTTTAGGTTTTCAATATGAACTCAGGAAAAGTTACCATCCACGATATATCCAAGGCGCTTGGAATAGATAGCTCCACCGTATCGCGTGCGTTAAATGATAGTCCCCGGGTTTCAAAAAAAACAAAGGCAAAGATATTAGCTAAAGCTACTGAATTAGGATACCAGCGTAATATTCTAGCTTCAAATTTAAGAACCAATAAAACCAATACCATAGGAGTTGTAGTACCTAGAATTTCTAGGAACTTCTTTTCAAACGTCATTGCAGGAATTGAGGAAACCGCTTATGAAGCAGGCTATAATGTGCTTATTTGTCAATCGCTCGAAAGTCTAGAGCGTGAGCAAAAAATAATGGCTACGTTGTTGTCCAATAGAGTGGATGGTGTCTTGATTTCTATTTCGATGCAAACCACTTCATTCGAACATTTAAAACCTTATAAAGATTACGGCTCTCCCATAGTTTTTTATGATAGACCCTGTAGTTTTGAAGATTGTACCAGCATAAGTATTAATGATTTTGAAGCTAGTTTTAAAGCTACCGAACATCTAATTCTTCAAGGCTGTAAAAACATTGTGCATTTTGGTGGGCCGCAAGACATAGAATTATATCAAAACAGGAAAAAAGGGTATAAAGCTGCATTGGAAAAATATGGATTAAAATATGAAGCCCCATTTTGTTTGATTTCAAAACTAACCGAAAAAGAGGGGACTTCAATGGCAAAAAAAGTTTTAAAACTGAAAGATGTTGATGGTATTTTTTCAGTTAATGATACAGCAGCTATTAGTGCCATTCAATATTTTAAGGCACATGGGGTAAGAATTCCCGAAGATATTGCGATAGTCGGATTTAACAACGACCCTATTTCTGCCGTTATAGAACCTTCACTTACCACTATAGATCAACCCGATTTTGAAATGGGTAAAAAGGCAGCAACCTTATTGATGCATCAAATAAAGAATAAAAAGAGTACCGGTAAATCTGTCGTCCTAACATCTAAGTTGGTTGTTAGGGATTCTTCTAAATATAAAATAAATACTGAAGTATGAAAAGTAGGTGACATGTCATTACTTATATAATATTGGTTTTACTTGAGATTGCCATTCAGTATTTATTCAGTATTTCAAAGTGATTTTATAGACAATTTAATTTATTCATAGTATTTAAACCCTCCATTTTTGTAAATTGCATATTCGTTTTAACTAATTTAAACCCTCATGGTAACCTTAAAACAACTTGCAAAAGAGTTAAATGTTTCTATTTCTACGGTTTCTAAAGCACTTAATAATAGTGAGGAAATAGGTGAGGATACTGTAAAGCGTGTTAAAGAATTGGCGGCATTATATAACTACAAGCCAAATAAAGTAGCGTTAAGTTTAAAACAGAACAAAACCAAAACTATTGGGGTAATTATCCCAGATATATTAAATCATTTTCTATCAAAAGTTTTGTTTGGTATAGAACGGGAAGCAAATTTACATGGCTATAACATTATAACGTGTATCTCGAACGAGTCTTTACAAAAAGAAAAAGATAGCTTAGAATTATTGGCTAATGGTAGTGTTGATGGTTTTATTATGAGTTTAGCTAAAGAGACTCAAATGAAAAACGAAATTCAGCATTTTAAAGATACTATAGCCCAGGGATTACCGATAGTGATGTTTGATAGAGTGGCCCATGATGTTTTATGTGATAAGGTAATCGTTGATGATTTTGAAGCCACATATAATGCTACGAAAAGTTTATTGGCAGAAGGCAGAAAAAACATAATTTTTATAAGCAACATAGATGATATTAGCGTTGGTAAATTGAGAGAGAGAGGCTATAACAAAGCTATTTTGGAATCACAAACATTAGAACCAATAGTTCTGAAAATTAAAAAAGGCGAGGATACCCAACAAAAAATAAAAAAGCTTTTCAAAAAGAATAAGGGAGTTGATGGGGTAATCGCTGCCGATAGTGCGTCCGGTGTTATTGCAGTAAATACAGCAGTAAACTTTAAACTAAAGGTCCCAAAAGATATATCGGTTGTTGGTTTTTCAAGTAAGGCTGTTTCTAACCATTCTATTCCAAAACTGACAACCATAAGACAGCATGCTAAAAAAATTGGGGCAAAGGCAGCCCAACTTCTCATAAAAAGATTAGAGATGAAAACGGGCGAGGTCATAGATTATTCTACGAAAATTGTAAGAACCAGCTTTGAGAAACGTAAATCTACCCTCTGATATTATTTAAAAATGTATTTCAATGGGAGATTTAAAAATGGCTTTAAATCGGTTTAGTAGGTCTATATTATCGATGAAAAGCATTTTTCATTGCATTTAGTCGATTAAAACAACATTTCATCGATTTTATTGTTGAATGATAATTCTTTAATACTACTTTAGCACCAGTTATAAGGCACACATATTTTCCCTCAGCCAACATAACTTAATTAATCCTTTTTTTGGCCCAAAGGTCTAATTCCCTCTAAAGTATAATAGTATCGTTTGCTTTAAAATGCATTCGATTTTAAATTAATTATTCCATTTTCCCTTGTTTAAGATTTAGATGTCTAAATCCTAAACTATTGTACATGTTTTTGAATTAAAAATGAAAAATAATTAACCTTAAAATTGAATATTTATGAAAGCCCTAAAAATTACATTAATTATGGCATTATTGTTTGCATCTTTCACCTCTTGTGTTAAACAAGATTTAAATGAAGATGATTTATTAGAAGATAATAATGAAGAAGATACGGAGATGCCTTTTACGGGAGGTGGAGTTGATAATTAGTAAAAACAGAATTACTTATTTAATAAAGAAAACTCATTGCAAAGCGCAATGAGTTTTTTATTGATAAATAAAAAAATATAGATACATTTGAAGGAATATCAAAAAGTATTAATTTTTGAAATATTTAATTTCCTTAGTAGTAGCTTTATTTTTTTCTCTGTCTTCTTTTGCGCAAGAGAAAACCAATTTTCGTCAAATAGATTCACTTAAAAAAAGGATTTTAAGAAATGAGGTTAGAGATTCTTTGTCGATAGCTAAGATTAATTATAAAATTGGAGAACTTTATAGGTATAGTTTTTTAGGAGATAGTGCTTACCATCATTACTTTAAAGCTGAAAAAGTTTTTAAAAAATTAAATAATGACTTTTTTACTGCTAAAACCCTCTATGGAATAGCTGTAGTACAAAAAAATGAAAAGGATTTTACCGCTAGTGAAGTAACCTCATTTGAGGCTCTAACATTATTAAATTACCTGACTCAGACTAACGATGTTAAAAAATACAAATCCTATGTTTATAATAACTTAGGACTACTTTTTGGTGAATTGGAACAATTTGAAGAGTCTATTTCTTATCACAAAAAGTCGATCGAATTAAAAAAAGAATATGATTATATTAATTCATACAATATTAATCTTTCTAAAAACAATTTAGCACTTTCCTATAAAAAATCTGGTAATTACGAATTGGCTATAAAATATTATAGTGAAATTTTATCTGACACTAATTTAATTAATAAGACCCCAAACTTTTATGCTTTGGTTCTTGATAATTTCGCTCATACCAAATATTTGTCTAAAAATTATAAGGAACTCCCAAATTTATATTTCAGAGCCTTGAAAGTTGCCGATAGTGTCAATCCAAACGGAGGCTATAACTCAATAATTATTAATCAACATCTTGCTAAGTATTTCTATGATCGTAATATGGTGGATTCTGCTAAACATTATGCTTACAACGCTAAACGCATAGCCGAAAAATATTCCAAAGACGAACTATTAACTTCAATGTTTTTATTATCTGAAATTGAAGAAGGCGAAAGAGCAACGCAACATTTAAAAGCTTACGTTAAACTTAGTGATAGTCTGCAAAAGGCCGAGCGATCTACCAGAAATAAATTTGCAAGAATCCGATTTGAAACCCAGCAAATTGAACAAGCAAATGTACGTATTACAAGAGAGCGTTTATGGCTCATTATCATATCCGTAATATTATTGGTGTCGGCATTACTTATATATGTCATTATTTCGCAACGCGCCAAAAACAAGCAGTTAGTGTTTGCCAAACAACAACAGGAAGCTAATGAAGAGATTTATAACCTCATGCTTGGGGAGCACGAGAGAATTGAGGAAGTAAGAGCATTGGAGAAAAAGCGTATTTCCCAAGAGTTACATGATGGTGTTCTAGGACGATTATTTGGTACACGCTTAAGTTTGGATACTCTAAATATGAGCAATTCTAAAGAAGCCATAGAAACAAGAGGTCAATATATCATAGAATTGAAAGCCATTGAGGATGATATTCGCGAAGTGTCTCATAAATTAAATACCGATTTTATATCGGGTTCTGGGTTTATCGATATTATTAAAACATTGGTTGAAACCCAAACTACTGTTTATAAATTGGAATATGATTTTATTGATGACGATGCTATAAATTGGGATGCTGTGTCTAACAAATACAAAATCCATATCTATAGAATGTTACAAGAAGCGTTACACAATATTTATAAACACGCCAATGCATCTCACATAGATATTAGTTTTAAACTGAAAAA
This sequence comes from Algibacter sp. 2305UL17-15, assembly GCF_040720935.1. Lineage (NCBI taxonomy): Bacteria > Pseudomonadati > Bacteroidota > Flavobacteriia > Flavobacteriales > Flavobacteriaceae > Algibacter > Algibacter sp. 2305UL17-15. Next base: position 222,981 of record NZ_JBFDAE010000006.1, on the reverse strand, counting down.
TGATGTAATTTGCCTAATAATAAAAGATGACGGTTCTGGATTTGAGGTGAATAAAGCCAAGTCGGGTATAGGATTAAAAAATATGAATTCTAGAATTGATGCCGTAGGTGGAACACTTCATATTGATTCTGAAATAGATAAGGGAACAACGGTTACCATAGAAGTGCCAACTAATTATAAAGAATATGACGATAGAAAAAATAAAAATATTGATGATAGATGACCACCCGATGATTATAGAAGGGTATCAAAACACATTAATGTTTACTAAAAAGGAACACCAAGAGTTAACAATAGATATAGCCAATAATTGTGACGAGGCAGTAGCGTATATGGACAAATCTGTGGATAAAGAAACGCCGTATGACCTTTTATTTGTTGATATTAGTTTACCGCCATCCACCGATGGTAGTATGAGTTCTGGGGAAGATTTGGCAGAATATGCGCGCAAAGTCTTACCAAATGCCAAAATTGTAATACTTACCATGTTCAATGAATCGTTCAGAATTCATAATATCATGAAAAATATCGACCCAGAAGGTTTTTTGATAAAAAGTGATTTAACCTCAAGTGAATTAGCAAGTGCATTCCAGGCGGTACTTAACAATCCACCATTTTATAGCGGAACGGTTAACAGTTTTATAAGAAAATCCATTACTAGTGATATTGTTATTGATGATAGAAATAGAAAGATTTTACATTTATTGTCCCAAGGTGTTAAAACAAAAAGTTTAGCCACCCATTTAGACATTTCTTTAAGTGCTGTAGAAAAGCGAAAAAAACAGCTTAAAGAGATTTTTTCAATTGATGATGGAAAAGATGAAACTCTGTTAAATCAGGCCCGAAATAAAGGATTTATATAGTTTTTACAATGCGTGCATTGTAAATTTTAAAAAAAAATCAAAAAAATGTGCTTTTTTTTATTCTTTAAAAAGCTCTCTTTCAGTACGTTCTACATAGAAACCGTAAATGTGTTACGGTTTTTCCACAGCTTCAAAGAAAAACTTATAGTTATCTTTGTTACATCAACATATCAGATTAATTAATCCCTCGATTTTTTTGTTGATAATAGCAATTTACAAAAGCCCTGTGGATGTGAGAGACCCACAGGGCTCTTCTATTTTATAAATTGAATAACAGATCTCCATATTCTATAAGTTTACCAATGTAAAGGCCAAAGAATATTACTGCCACTATAAACTTTAAAAAGGTAGAAGTTAAGAAACCAATAAAAGAACCAAAAGCAGCTTTTACAGCAGTTTTAGAATCATTTTTATTGATTAATTCCCCAATAAGCGCTCCAAAGAAGGGCCCTATAATAATACCTCCAGGAATAGGCGCAACTAATCCGATAATTAATCCAACAGTTGTACCAATCATACCGTATTTAGAACCTCCAAACCGTTTTGTGCCAATGGCGGGAATAATGTAATCCACCATCCAAATAAATGCCGCTATTATAAAAGTGATAATCAAGAAGGATTTATTCATTGGTATGGCATCTGTAAAATGTATGATGAGTAAACCAATCCAACTCGTAATTGGTCCAGGTAAAACGGGTAAAAAGCTGCCTAAAATCCCAAGTAGCATAAATAACAATGCTATAATTATTAAAATAATGTCCATAAAATGTGTAATGTTTCTATTGTTTAGACGAATTAATAATGGGATTGTTACATTTTTAAACTAAAAACTTAGTTTGAACTAATTTTTTAGTTATATTAGCAAAGTGAAATATTTCACTTTGCTATGCTGAACTTGTTTCAGTATCTCAAAAAAATAGAAATAGTATCAAAAGATACTGAAATAAATTCAGCATAAATGAAGCAACTTACAAAAGCAGAGGAGGACATCATGCAAATTCTTTGGCAACTTAAAAAAGCCAATGTGAAAGCTATTATAGAAGAATTTCCAGAACCAAAACCAGCATACAATACGGTATCTACAATTGTTAGAATTCTGGAAAACAAAGGCTTTGTAGATTATGAAAAAGAAGGAAAAGGACATATTTATTTTCCATTAGTTGAAAAACAAGAGTATAGCAATCAATCGATAAATAAATTGGTAGATAATTATTTTCAAGGATCCTTTAAAAGTATGGTGTCATTTTTTGTAAAAAAGAATGATATGGATATTAAAGACCTAGAGTCTGTGCTAAAAGAAATTAACAAAAAAGAATCGTAGCCATGTTACATTATATCATTCAAACCGTTGCTTTTCAGTTTTTCTTTCTAATTATATATGATGTGTTTTTAAGAAAGGAAACGTTCTTTAACTGGAATCGCGCCTATTTGCTGGTAACAACTATTTTATCATTAGTAATTCCCTTTATTAAAATATCCAGTTTTAAAACCATCATTTCGCAAAATTACATGATAAATTTACCAGAGGTTTTTATAGGTAAACCTACTGAAACAGCTATAAGTCCTATAACCTTAGAGCCTACTTTAGTCGTGGAAAACTCTTTTTGGACTTGGGAGTCCATCATTTATTTAGGTATAGGAATCGCCACAATAGTTTTTATTTATAAATTGATAAAACTATTACAGCTTTTGTATAAAAACCCAAAGGAAAGAATAGACAATATATTTATAGTTAATTTAATGAAAAGCAATGTCGCATTTTCGTTTTTTAATTATGTGTTTTTAGGCGAACAACTTAAAAAAGAGCAAAGGGCAGCTGTTTTAAAACATGAAATGGTGCATGTAAAACAAAAACACACGTTAGATTTATTGTTCTTTGAATTGTTAAGAATTCTATTTTGGTTCAATCCGTTAATATATATCTATCAAAGTAAAATACTATCGCTTCATGAGTTTATTGCAGATGATCAAGCAGTAAAAACCCAAGATAAATCCCAATACTACCAAAGCTTATTATCTCAAGTTTTTGAGACTAAAAACATTTCATTCATCAATCCATTTTTTAAACAATCATTAATCAAAAAACGCATCGTTATGTTATCAAAATCAAAATCCAAACGGGTTAATTTATTAAAATATGTAATTATAGCTCCTGTTATTTTAGGGATGTTAATTTATGTTTCATGTGAAAAAGAAGCTCTTACAGATGAAATAGGACAGGAGAATTTAGAATTAAGCCAATACTCCTATAGTTTGAAAAAAGGAGAGAAAATGGTGGGAGATAAAAAAGAAATTCATACTAAATATGAAGATTTTCTTAAGAAAAATAAAGACTATGTGAGTTGGACCCAAATTGATAGATCAAATGATTTAGTGAGTTATAGTGTCCATCATATAACAGAGAAAGTTCCAGAAAATTTATCAAAAAGTGAAGTTAACTTTCCAGATGGTTCGTCATATACTATTTATATAAATTGGACGAATTCTGCAAAATCAGAAGTTAAAGAAACGGAAGAAAGCAAAAGGCAAAAAGAAAAAGAGCTTTTAAAACTAAAAGAAGAATATAAAAATGCTTTAGAAGTTCCTTTTTCAATTATAGATGAAGTACCGCTGTTTCCCGGTTGTGAAGGTTCAAACAAAGAACAAAAAAAATGCATGTCTATGAATGTTTCAAAACATGTTAACATAAATTTCAATACAAAATTAGCTAAAGAATTAGGCTTAAAAGGAAGACAACGAATTAACGTCATTTTTAAAATTGATAAGAACGGCGATGTGATAGATGTACGGTCAAGAGCGAAACATCCAGGATTAGAAGCTGAAGCCATACGTGTTATCAATACACTTCCAAAATTTAAACCAGGAATACATAATGGTAAAACAGTAAATGTGCCCTATTCTCTACCTATAATTTTTCAAGTAACTGAATAAATGATAAGAACTGTCCTAGTATGTTTAGTAATGTTAGTTAAAGCCGAAGCTCAAACTTCGGTTTTAACTATTGCAGATAGTTTGTATCTAAACGGCAACTATTCAAAAGCAATTGAGCATTACAAATCCTATGATAACCAGTCTGAAGTTTTTGATAAAATAGCCAAAGCCTACATAGCAATTGGTAATTATGATGCAGCACTTAAAAGCTATGAAGCAAGTATCAAAACGAATCCCAATAATTCATTAATAAAATACGAATACGGAAAGCTTTTATCTAAGACTAAAAATTATGAGAATGCTTCTCATATTTTTAAAAATTTAATTGAAGTTGATAATCTGAATCCTAATTATCATTATGAGCTAGGTTTAGTTTTAGAAAAGCTAAAAGATTCAATGGCACAAAATAAATTTTATAACGCTTTTAAGTTAGATAGCACACACCAAAAAGCAATTTATAGTTTAGCAAAAAACCATTTGATAAAAGGAGAAAACAAATTAGCTGACAAGTATATTGATATCGGGTTGTCATCCTACGAAAATAACAAGGAGCTAATAAGTTTAAAAGCCCAAAATTATTTTGTTAGAAATCTATTTGATGATGCCATTGTTTGGTTTGAAAAGCTTATTGGTTTAAACGAATCTTCACAATTTATTCACGAAAAGTTAAGTCTGTCATATACTAAAATTCTAGAATATGAAAAAGCTATATTTCATGCTGAAAAGGCATTGAAATTTGACCCAGAAAACGCAAAAAATCTTTACATTCTTGGTCAATTATACGAACGGATTCAGGATTTAGCCAAAGCAGAGGAATATATTTCAATGTCATTAAAGTTACAGGATTATCCGCTAGACGATGAATATATGAATTTAGGGATGATACTGAACAAGCAAGAAAAACATAAAGAAGCTATTGAAGCTTATAATAAAGCGGTAAAGGAAAACCCTAGTAGTGAGCGCGCCCATTTCTATGTGGTGTTTACAAAAGATCAATATTACAAAGACATTGAAACAAGAATAAAGCTTTATGAAGCCTTTAAAAAGAAATTCCCTAAAAGTGATTTTTTAAGAATGGTTGATTTTAGAATTAGCGCACTAAAAAAGGAAAAATTCATTAAACAAGATGAAAAGTAATATTGAAAACTAAAAAAATTGTATTTTTCGGTCTCAGTTTAACCCATGAAACGAATCTTTGTTTTTTTAGTATGTATAGGTCTCACGTCTTGTGAGTATTTCAACGTAAAGAAAACATCTTTTGAAACTATTTTAAGAGAAGAACTGCAAACGTTTAATTGGAAAGATGTTGATACCTATCCCAGTTTTTCTTTGTGTGATAGTTTAGAGTCTAAAGATGATAAAAAAGTCTGTTTTCAAAACACCTTAACATCACATATTACAGAATATCTTCAAAAGCAAGTCATTGTGGTAACCGAGGATATTAACGATACTTTAATGCTAGAATTTCAAGTATCCAATAAGGGCGATTTGTCTTTAATTGATACTAAAATAGATTCACTTACAAAACAGGAAATTCCAGAAATAGAAGCTTTTTTACTTCAAAGTTTAGATTCTGTTCCTAAAATATATCCGGCCATAAAACGCGGACAACAAGTGACGACTGCTTTTAAAATGCCTTTAATTATTAAAGTTGATTAAAATCGAATGGCGAGTTTTCGCATCAATCGTAATATTTCAGCATACAACCAAACAAGCGTTACCAATAATCCCCAAGTAGCGAGCCACTCTTTGTATTTGGGAGCTTTGTTTTTATGACGTTCTATATAATCAAAATCCAGAAGTAATGATAGTGATGCAAAAATGGCGGCAACCATATTAAAAATGATTGCTGGCCATGATGTACCCCAAATAAAAACTTTGATTCCAAAAAACCCTAAAATCCAAGACACAACATAAATCACAAAAATACTGGTAACCGCAGTAATAATTATACTTCTCAGTTTTTTGGTAACTACAATAACTCGGGTTTGGTACAAAATTAACATCACAAAAAATGTTATCATGGTTACACTAATAGCCTGATAAGGCAAATTAGGGAAATGAGCATGCGCATAAGCCGTCACACCTCCTAGGAAAAAACCTTTTGCAATAGCATAAAGTGGTACTAAAATAGGTGCCCAATGTTGCCTTACAGAAATGACGATACTGATAATAATTGCTGCCAACATGCCACCCATGGAATACCATTTTATGTCGGCACCTTCGCTATATAATTTCCAAATGCCCATTGAAATTATGATGATGATAGAAATGGAAGCCAAGGATTTTATAAAAATTCCTGTTACGGTCATGTTATCAGACGATTTATTATCATCGCTAAAAAAATAATCTGTAAAGGCAGGGTTTGATGTTTTGTCAAGTAACTTCATGTGAGTAAATCTAATAAAAATTATTTGGGCTCTAGTTTAAAATAAGATTTGAAGATATAAAGTTTCATTTCAGACTTTTTTTGAGTTTGGGTACATAATCTTACACCTCCCTTAATCCCTCCTTTTTAGGAGGGAAACTGTTACGTATAGTTTCCCCTCCGTGGAGGGGTCAGGGGTGGGTTAAAGCGAACTATTATTTTCTAAACACCCGCCCTTTCCAACGATACCCTTTAAATAGAGCGATGAAAGCAACATAAACACTAAAAAAAGGATAGACGCAAAAACTGGTCAAAAAACTTCTAAAAGCACGTCTTTGATTAAAAAAAGCTGAGGTTTTATAAAGCAACAGGAAATCAATATTCAATTTAATCACTAAAATATAAACCCAAATTTTAAAATTGAAAAGACCAACTATTGCGAGTAGTGGCGCTAAAATTAGCAGGAAATTCATAAGAAAAACAACGAGCCCCGTAATTTTACCAAACCAATTATTATAAGCACTAGTTTTTGCTGCCCAACGCACGCGTTGTTGAATTAACGCATTCCAAGAAGGTTGTGATGCCGTACGCACAATAGCGGTTTCACATTTTAAATAATGAACCGATTCCGGATAAATTTTTACAATTTTCTCCAAAAGAAAAATATCATCGCCACTAGAAATTTCTGTATTACCTTCAAAACCATGAACTGAATTAAAAGCAGTTTTTGTGTAGGCGAAATTTGCCCCATTGCACAAAAAAGGTCTTTTTAAACCAAACCCACCAATAGTTGCGCCTTGTAAACTGAAGATATCTAATATTTGAAACCTATTCAAAAAAGTGTTCTCATCGTGATAAGCAACAGGACCAGCAACACAAACCGTATCAGTTTTTTGAATAAATGCATCAAAACTATTTAGCCAAAATTCTGGCAACATACAGTCAGCATCAGTAGTTATTATCCATTCGTGTTTAGCTTTTTTTATGGCAGTAGTGATGGCGTCTTTTTTAGGTGAATTTGTATGTCTTTCATTTTGAATAACTAAAATATTAAGCTCGGAATTAATAAAATCTTTTATCTTTTCATTTATAATATTTAGAGATTCATCTTCAGAATTATCATCAACTAAAATAACTTCAAAAAGGGGTTTAGGATAATTTAGCTTATAAATAGAGTCTAATAAATGTGCTAAATTTTTAGCTTCATTTCTAAAAGGAATAACGATTGAAAACTTGGTCTTTGGAGCAACTTCATTTAATAGAAACTCCTTTGCTTTATCAAATCCCAAAGCAAAACTTGCAATCAAGATTAAATAAAATACGGTAATAATAATAGCAATCAAAACCATTTATTCGTTTTTCGGGAGTTTAAAATTGAGTACATAATAGCTTCCAAAGATACTCGGAAACACAAAGTTTAAGAGCCACATTATTGTAATAATAGTCAATATAATGAGTTCATTGATATTTAAATATGAAAATAAAAATACAGCAACACTTCCTTTTATAACTATATCAAAAATAAAAATAGAAGGTATAATTGAAGCCAAAAGATACATCGATGTAATGACCATCATCGCATTTATGTAACTAATGTCAATGCTGAATATTTGAAGTAAAACGAAGAATTGAAATGAGAATACAACATAGCGAAGTAAAGACAAAATAAACCCTAAATAGAGTTTGTTTTTTGGGTAGTTTGTCAAGAATTTTTTAAGTTTTTCAATTGAAAATCCTTTAATTTTGAATTTACTTTTTTTGATGCCAAAAGTAGCCATAGCAATGACGGCCAAAATTATAAGCAATAGTCTAGCGAGTTTATAATAATTAATATCAACATCATATTCATTGATAAAAAAATAAAATCCAATAACGCCTAAAATAACCGTAACACTCATTTGTAATAGGTTGCTCAATAGATTAACGCCTACAATCCGTTTTCGGTAATTTGAAGTAAAGTAAATAGCTTTTGCGCCATATTCCCCAATTCTATTTGGTGTAAATAATGAAGCTGAAAGCGCACCTAAACTTTGTTTTAAGGCATTTTTAAAAGTGATTTTTTTTATAGGAAACACTAGGTTTTGCCATTTTAAGATTTCTAGAAACCAGTTACAACTGGATAAAATCAACAAAAAAAGAACGTTTTTTGATGAAAAAACAGCCTTTTTTGATGTAATTTCGATAAAATGAGAAAAACTTAAATCAGCATTGCTGTTCAGTTTGTTGTAAATAAAATAAGCGGCACCAAATACAATACTTAATTTAATAAGTACAAAAAAGAATTGTTTAGTTTTGTATGGAAGCGAGTAATGCATTGTTTCTAAATGCAAAGTAACCATTAAAGTTTTTATGAACGCAAAAATAAACAGACTTAAAATCACAAGTTTGACGACTTGTTTTTTGATGGGGTGGTTTTCGGTAATGGCACAAGGCGATACAAGTACCTTTAAAGCTCAAATTGCTTTGGGAGTCAATAGTCCGTCAAATGATGGATTTGTTGAAGATTTTAAGGGGAAATCCGTTAATTTTCCAACGGTAAATTTAGGTTTTCAATACATGTTTAAACCTGTTTTGGGTGCTAAATTAGACTACGGATTTAATAGAATTTCTAACGATGAGAGTTCCCAAGACTTCAAATTAAATTATTCTCGAATAAATTTGCAATTGGTTTACGATGCTTCTAGAGTTATTGCGCTATCTAACAGAATAGGAGCGTTTTTACATGTAGGCCCTGGAATTTCAATGCTAAAACCATTGGGCAATTATGTACAAAATAAAGTGTCATTTTTAAATGCTATGGCCGGTTTGGAATTGCATTATGGCATTTCAGATGATTTAACGGTGTATTTGGACACATCATATATTCTAGGTTTTGGAAAAGATTTTAATCCGATTTCAAGTGGTTTTGGAGCATTTAACGGAAATTTATTAACGATAACTTTTGGCGCATCCCTATCGCTAAGTGGTTGTTATTATTGTAGAGATTAATGAGGGAAAGAATAATTTTAGGGATTGATCCAGGAACAACCATTATGGGTTTCGGACTTATAAAAGTCACGGGAAGAACCATGCAGTTTATGCAACTGAATGAATTGGATCTAAAAAAATACAGCGACCATTATTTAAAATTGAAGCTCATTTTTGAACGCACCATAGAATTGATTGATACCCATAATCCAGATGAAATTGCGATTGAAGCACCATTTTATGGTAAAAACGTGCAGAGCATGTTAAAACTGGGGCGTGCTCAAGGCGTTGCGATGGCAGCAGGTTTAAGCAGGGAAATACCAATTACGGAATATTTGCCTAAGAAAATAAAAATGGCAATTACGGGAAATGGGAGTGCCAGTAAAGAACAAGTTGCAAAAATGTTGCAGAGTTTATTAGATTTAAAAACCTTACCAAAAAATTTGGATGCGACTGATGGATTAGCAGCTGCGGTATGCCATTTTTATAATTCGGGGAGGATTGAAGTTGGTAAGAGTTATTCTGGTTGGGACGCGTTTGTGAAGCAGAATAGCCACAGGACGACAAGCCCGCAAAAAAGCCCCCTAACCCCCAAAGGGGGAATAAAAACTACTAAAAAATGAGTTTGAGTAAGAGTTCCTCCCCTTCGGGGAGGCTAGGAGGGGCTTCGCTATACATCCACATCCCATTCTGTAAACAAGCATGTCATTATTGCGATTTTCATTTTTCAACATCTTTAAAGAAGAAAGAGGAACTCATTCAATGTTTAGTGAAAGAGTTAGAATTGCGACAAGCAGAACTTGAAAATCAAACTGTAAAAACTGTTTATTTCGGAGGCGGAACACCATCTTTATTAACGCATAACGAATTGCAATTTTTGATTTCAGAGGTATATAAAAACTTTAAAGTTGTTGAAAATCCCGAAATAACACTTGAAGCCAACCCTGATGATTTAACATTTCAACGCATCAACGATTTAGCAAATTCACGGATTAATAGATTAAGTATAGGGATTCAATCCTTTTTTGAACGGGATTTAAAGTTGATGAACCGCGCACATAATCAAGCCGAAGCAAAACAATGCTTACAGGAAGCAACAAAACATTTTGATAATATTTCAATAGATTTAATTTACGGCATCCCAGGACTAAGTAATGAAGAATGGATAGAAAACATTGAAACAGCATTATCTTATAATGTGCCTCATATTTCATGTTACGCCTTAACTGTAGAACCTAAAACAGCCTTGGCATCATTTATAAAAAAGGGCAGTATTGAAAATGTAGATGATGATTTGGCACAAGAGCAATATAATATTCTTGTTGAAAAATTAGAAGCATCTGGATTTGTAAATTATGAACTGTCAAATTTTGGAAAACCTAACTATTTCAGCAAAAACAATTCAGCCTATTGGCAAGGGAAACCCTATTTAGGAATTGGGCCTTCGGCACATTCCTTTAATGGTGACCAGCGTAGTTGGAACGTGTCCAATAACACAAAATATATCAAATCAATTCGGCAAAACGAATTGCCATCAGAAACAGAGACTCTTTCCGTAACTGATAAATTTAATGAATATATCATGACAGGTTTACGCACCGTCTGGGGCGTTTCGCTCGAAAAAATAGCAAACGATTTTGGTGAAAACTATAAAAAATACCTTTTGGAACAATCAGAAATTTATATTCAAAAACATTTATTGTATATTGATGAAGAAAAATTATTAACCACAAAAAAAGGTAAATTTTTAAGTGACGGTATTGCCTCAAACCTTTTTAAAATTAATTTATAGTGATAGCAACAATTCAATACAATTCCAGAAAACTTCAAATAGATTTAGAGAGTCCCTTAGATATCTCCATCCCATTGCGGGCCTCAAAAAAAAATGTGAATGCATGGTATGTAGATGAACCGAAAATAGAACCCGTAACAGATGGAGAGTGGACTGCGAGCGTAAAAGATGGTGCCTGTATTAATTTTAATACCATAGAATTTAATCCACATGCGCATGGTACACATACAGAATGTGCGGGACATATCACGGAAGAGGCACACTCCATCAACCAAAATTTAAAGCAGTTTTTCTTTTTAGCTGAAGTGATTACCGTGGCTCCAGAAAAGCTTTTAGACGATAAGGTTATTTCTAAAAAACAGTTGCAATTTGCACTTGGCAATAAAAAAAGAGATGCGGTTGTATTGCGTACCATTCCTAACACAAATGATAAATTGTCAAGGCAATATTCTAATACCAACTGGACATATTTGTTAGAAGAAACCGTAGATTTTTTAGTTCAAAAAAGTATTAAACATATTTTGATTGATACGCCCAGTATAGATAGAGAAAAGGACGATTGTCAACTTTTAGCACATAATGCCTTTTGGAATACAAAAGGAAAATTGCGATTGGACGCGACAATTACAGAGCTTATTTATGTGCCGAGCAAAATTGAAGATGGCGAGTATTTCTTAAACCTACAAATAGCCCCATTTGAAAACAATGCAACACCAAGTAAACCTGTTTTATATAAAGTGATAGAATAATGAAAGTCTCCTTGAAATTGGAAGAATTATTGATGTTTCTCCTAGGTCTTTTTGGTTTCTATCAATTGGATTTTAGTTGGTGGTGGTTTGCAGTTTTGATCCTGTTGCCAGATATTGGAATGTTAGGGTATTTAATAAATGCAAAAGTTGGTGCCATAGCGTATAATGTTTTCCATCATAAGGCTATTGCTGTTTTGGTTTATTTTATAGGTGTTTTTGGCTAAAATAGTAGTATCCAATTAGTTGGGGTTATATTGTTTTCCCATGCGTCTTTAGATAGGATTTTTGGATATGGATTAAAGTATTTTAAAGGTTTTAAATACACTCATTTAGGACAAATAGGGAAATAATTTATGGAAACTTTTTTGGCAATAATAATAGGGGCTTTGGTTACTTTGGGCGGCGTTACTTTTGTAAAATCTATCCAAAAAAAGCAATTGGTAAATGCACAATCCACAATACTTCTAGATAAAATAAAAAAAGTTTGCAAGTTCATAACCGTTGAAGGCGATTTTGCAGAGATTTACCATTATGAAGATGTGAAACAACGTTTTTTAAAACTTATTTCCAGTAAAAAGAAAGCCCTTGTTGTCATTAACGCAAAGGCGCATGTGGGGTATGATTTATCCAAAATTCAATTGAGGGCAGATAACGATAAAAGGAAGATTCTTTTAGAGCATTTTCCCCAACCGGAAGTATTGTCCATAGAGACTAATTTAAATTACTATGACAAGTCCGATGGGTATTTCAATAAATTTGAAGCCACAGATTTAACAGGCTTACACAATGAAGCCAAAGCCCATATTCAAGCTAAAATTCCAGAAAGCGGATTGATAGAAATAGCACAAAAAGAAGCATTGGAAACTGTTTTGCTTATTGAAACCATAGTAGAAACCATTGGATGGAAATTGGACTATTCAGCATTAAAAATTGAGGAAAAAGGAACTAAGAAAATTCAAGAACAATAAAGGAAAGAGCCTGTACTGAACTAGATTAGATATGGGTTTCAATTCCTGAAGAATTGAAAGACAGAAAGTTTTTAATAATGAACATAGAACAAATAAGAACATACTGCCTGTCTAAAAAAGGCACAACAGAAGATTTTCCATTTGATGAAGACACTTTAGTCTTTAAAGTGCTAGGTAAAATGTTTGCATTGGCATCACTTAAATGGTGGGAAAGAGGAGAAGCGGCCATAAATTTAAAAGCAGACCCAGATTATTCCGAAGAACTTCGAGCCGAACATTCCAGTATCCGCCCCGGATATCACATGAGCAAAAAACATTGGAACACCTTATATCTCCATGAAGGCGAACTGCAACCAAAACTCATAAAAGAGTTGATAGACCATTCTTACGATATGGTTGTAAAAGGCATGACCAAGAAAATGAGAAAAACTTTATCTCAGTAAAATATTGATAATCAATCGTTTTTTGATTACATTTATAATCTCCCTAATTCCTAACACTTTTTTATAGCATAAGCCCTTAAATCTTAAAGTAGTATTTAATTTTAACCAATATATTAACTTTAATTTTTAAAAGATTATGAAAACAACTAAACAATTATTTGTAGCAATTCTCGCATTGCTATTAATCCCTGCCACAACTTTTTCACAAGATGAAGAGGCTCCAAAAGGACAGGAGTTCATGACCGTAACCACGAACCATTGGAATATGGATAAGGAAGATTTTAAAATGAGTGAGTGGAAAGCTGCCGCAAAAGAGTACTTCGAAAAAGTAACTATGAAGAATGAATTCATCATGGGAGCTTCAATGTATTATCACCACATGACGGGTGATAATACAGAATTTATATCAGTACAAAACTTCGCCTCTTGGGAAGATATAGGCAAGTTCGGAAAAAGAAATGCTGAACTAGAAAAAGAAGCATGGCCGGACGAAGCTAAGAGAAAGGCATTTTTGAAAAATCTAGACTCATATTTTGCCAACGAACATTCTGACGAGATTTACGCACCAATTCCGGGCGCTAAATTTATGACCGAAAAACCAACAAAGGATATGTTGTGCTACGTGAGAAAAAGTCATTTTGCTTTTCCTGAAGATGGCACTATGGAAGAATTTAAAAAATTAAGAATGGAAGGTAATGCGGCCATTATTCAAAAAAATGAACATATAAAAGCATACTATCCAAATGTGCACGCTTGGGGCTCTGACAAAACAGAATATTTAGAAGCGTTTTTTCTTGATTCCTTATCAGATTTAGATAAAATGTTCGATAGAAATGATGAATTATTGAAAGAAGGATTTCCAGATAATGAAGAAAATAAAGCTAAAATGAAAGCTTGGAGGAAATATTTCACAGGCGTTCACGGTGATTATTTATACACCTGGATTCACGATCTTTCAAAATAAAATAGTTGTAAATTCACGAAAAAGGATGCTATACGGTATCCTTTTTTTGTTTCTAAATTCTAAACTTGTTCAAGCTCTAATTTAAATGTATTATTGCAAAACAAACAGGAGTTTTTATGAGCGTATTACAAACATTACAAGATAGGAGCAACAACATGTGCGAGTTGTGCACAGCAACACAAGATTTAAAACAATACACCATTCCGCCATCGTTAAACGAAAATGTAGCCAACGATATTTTGGCGTGCAAAACCTGCTTAGACCAAATTAATGGTGATAAGGAGATGGATCCAAACCATTGGCGTTGCTTAAACGATAGCATGTGGAACGAACACATAGCAGTACAAATTATGGCTTGGAGACTATTACAAAGACTCCGTAACCAAGGTTGGCCAAAAGATTTATTGGACATGATGTATCTAGATGATGAAGCATTGGCCCTAGCCCGTGCCACAGGAGAACACAAAGACGAAAGCGAGAAAATTATTCACCGAGATATCAATGGTGTTATTCTGGAAAATGGCGACAATGTGGTGCTTGTAAAAGATCTAAAAGTAAAAGGCTCAAGTATGGTCGCCAAACAGGGTACGGCAGTACGCAACATACGCTTAGACCACGAAAACGATTCATATATAGAAGGTAAAGTAGGCGCCCAGCAAATAGTAATTATCACAGATTACGTAAAGAAAATTTAGTGTTTGGGAGTCTGTCTGAACCAGAAGGCAGGTTATACCGAAAAAAAGTCGGCTAGAAGAGAAATTTTTGTTGTTTAAGATGAAATTTATAGCGTACAATTTAAGTAAGGAGTCAATAGTGTTTGAGATGCTCAAACAAGTTCAGTATGTGACAACCAATAGAGTTTCAACCCGAACCCACCGGTTTGTTAGTCCGAATTTATTTCGGAATCTCAAAAGAACCGCTTAATTTTTAGTGAAATGTAAAATAAAAATCCATTTCTTAAAAGCTTCAAAGCAAAAAACTTCTAAAGCATCTTCAACGTATTCAACTCCTGCTCCGTTAGATGTTTCCAACTTCCACGCGGAATGTCTTTTTTAGTCAAGTGTCCAATAGCTACACAATCTAAACTTAAAATATCATACCTAAAATATTCAAAAATAGTGCGGATAATGGTGTTTCCTGTATTCTTTATTTTCAAACCGACTTCCCTTTTTGAAGCACCGTCTATGTAGCTAATTTCTTCTACTTCAATTAGTTTGCCTTCAACCTTAAAACCGCCTTGAATCTTTTTTAAATCTTCTAGTTTTAAGTTTTTATCTAATTCTATATGAAATAAACGCGGAACGCCGTGTTTAGAATTTGTGAATTTACCTGCTATAACATCATCGTTTGTAAACAATAATAAACCTTTAGAGTTTCTTCCTAAACGCCCAATTGGTTTTATACGAGACGATGTTGCATTGGCTACTAAATCCATAACCGTTCTGCCTTTTCCCTCACTTGTTGTGGTGGCGAATCCTTTTGGTTTATTAAGCAAAACATAAGCTTTTTGCTCTGGGTTAATACGAGCACCATCGTAACGCACCTCGTCTTCCAATTTCACTTTGTAGCCCATTTCGGTAATCACTTTACCGTTAACGGTTACCAAACCAATAGCAATATGTGCATCCGCTTCGCGACGCGAACAGATTCCAGAATTTGCTATATACTTATTTAACCTAATTTCATCAGGATTACCTGCTTTTTTGGGTGTTTGTTTTAGTGCTGGATTATTTTTTTTAATAGGTGCATTTCCTCGTGCATAACTTGTAGAACGTGTGTTTCCGCTACCACGTCCTGATGGTTTTCCTTTTCCCTTACTCCCTTGTTGTCTGTTCATGACTTAATATTTTGTGCAAAGATACCGCAACACCAATTCAAAACCTACTCTGGCATTAAATTTGTAAATTGTATAAACTTATAATTGTAACCCATACAGAATGAAATCTTTACTTATAATTTTAAGCCTCTTATTTTTTGTCTCATGTTCGTCTAACGACGACACTACTGAAAGCCCTCCTATTGGAACTGAAGTCGTTTTCGCTTCAAAATGGGAACAAGAAATTCCAGCTTTTTTACCCCAAGGAATGGTTTATGATAAAGCAAACAGACCTTATTTTTATCTTGCAGCAAAAGGTGGCGGATTGCTTATTTTTAGCGACCAAAAAGACGATAAACCAACTCAAGTTGCCAATGTACCTATTGGAGATTTAAAAGGTTTACATGCCATGCATATTTTTCAAAAAGGCAATTATCTGTATTTAGCTCTAGGCGATTTCTTTGATGGAAAAAATGGTGCGAAATCAGGTTTGGCAATAGTAAACATAAGCGACCCTAAAAACCCAGTTGTGGAAGATACTTGGGAAAGTGACGACTTTCTTGCTGGAAGTGCCATTGTTATAGTGGAAGGCAATTATGCATATTTGGGCGCTATGGAATATGGGTTCTTTATTTTTGATATTTCAGACCCGAAATCGATTATAGAAACATCGGATTATACGCCTAACAAAAACTATCCCGTTGAAAATCCCGATAGTGCACAAATTCCTAACGCTAGAGGAATGAGTGTTGTTGGCAACAAATTATATTTATGTTACGATGCTGGAGGCATTAGAATTATAGATATTAGCAATAAAGAACTGCCTAATGAAATTGGAAAATTTCATAACTTCGAATCAATAGAGAATACTCCTAAAGCTTATAACAACATTATTATTAATGGCAATTTAGCCTATTGTGCGGTGGACTATTGTGGTGTTGAAATTTGGGATATTTCAGATATCAATACTGCAAAACTTATTGGCTGGTGGAATCCATGGGAATGTCAATCTTTAAATAATTTATGGTGGAACAGTCCAGGGCATGCGAATCAAATGGTGTATGATGCCGAAAACGAATTGCTTTTTGTAAATACGGGCAGAAGCGATTTATCTGTTCTAGATGTCTCAAGCCCTACAGACCCTATTTTGAAAAACTCTTTTGGTGCTTTTGACGACCAGCAAGCCACTTGGGGCATGACCATGAAAGATAACGACATCTATTTACTTTATATCAAAGCCGCCGTTCCGTTATACAGTAACTGGTCTGGAATTAAAAAAATAATCTGGTCTTTCGAGTAGGTTTAAATCCTATTCAAAATAACGCTCACATCAATTAAAAGAATACTAAAAACCCCTGCTAGAATGATGAATTTTAGAATGTTATGTAGAATAAGATACTGTATTTTTGTTTTGGACTTCCAGAGCAATAACAGAAATACAGCCAGCAAAAAAATACTGAGATAGAAGAAAAAATACATATAGCCTATTTCAAAACGAAACAGCAATAAATAGGTTGGCACAAAAGTTAAAACTGCTAAAATAGTCAGCATTATTTTAGAGGTTTTTTCTCCGTAAGCAACGGGAATAGTTACATAACCCTGGGCAATATCGCCTTTAATATTCTCTAAATCCTTGGTCAGTTCTCGCATTGAAATCATAATGAACAAGAAAATAGCATGTACAAAAATTACCGTTTCAAAATTTTTATAGTACATGAAAATGGCAAAAAATGGGGTAATGGTGAGAATTGCGGAAGTTAAGTTTCCTACAAAAGGCATTTTTTTTAATTTATGCGAATAAAACCAAATCGCAAAAATGTAAATTGAAAAGAATATGACAGCTTTAAAGGACACATAACTTGCCATAATTACCGCCAAAAAATTGAGTGTGAAATAAAATGATAGTTTTGTATTTTGACTTACCAATCTATCCAGCCTTGATTTAATGGGGCGGTTTATTAAATCTTTTTCCGAATCGTAAAAACTATTAATAATATAGCCTCCGGCGATTGTTGCTGCTGATGCGAGTACGAGCATTAGCAAATTCACATCAAAAAGAACTTCTTTCAAAGGCTTATCATGAGCTAAAATATAAACAGCTGTGAGGTATTGAGCGATGACAACAATAAGTATATTGTAGCCTCTAACCACAGAAAACATGCTAAAAAATTTAAGTAGAATGTGTTTCTGTCTTCTAGATAACATCTGAAAAAGTTTGATGAGATCCTGAAACAAGTTCAGGATGACAGTATATGAAGTTTAGAAGTTATAAACCACTTCCAATTTATAATCTGAAAGCGATTGTTTTGCCTTTTCAATATCTTCGGTAAATCCAAGAATATAACCACCACCGCCAGAACCGCAGAGTTTTAAGTAATACTCATTAGTTTCGATACCTTTTTTCCAAAGCTCATGAAATTGCTTAGGAATCATAGGTTTAAAATGATTTAACACTACTTTTGATAGTTGTTTTGTGTTTTTGAATAAAGACTTAATATCGCCTTTTAAGAAATCATCAACACAGGCATCGGTACGCTTTATAAACTGATTTTTAAGCATTTTTCTGAAACCTTCCTGTTTCATGCTTTCCATAAACAGACTTACCATGGGTGCTGTTTCGCCAATAATTCCGCTATCTAATAAAAACACCGCGCCTTTGCCTTCGCTTTGTTGTGCAGGAATACCTGTAGCTTCAATATTATCTTTAGAATTAATAAGAATTGGAATGCTCAAATAACTGTTCAAAGGATCTAAACCAGAAGATTTTCCGTGGAAAAAAGATTCCATTGCAGAAAATATCGCCTTTAATTTTAAAAGTTTCTCTCTGGTTAAGTTTTCCAGAACCGTAATTTTATCGAAAGCATATTTATCATAAAGTGCAGCCACTAATGCGCCGCTACTTCCTACGCCATAGCCTTGTGGGATAGAAGAATCAAAATACATTCCTGAATTCACATCCTCTTGCAATTGTTCATTATCAAAACGAACTATATCATTATCTATACTTTGAATGTGAGCAGCAAATCGCTTTAAACTTTCATTTGATTTTATAGCTTCTTCTGAAGGATTTTCATCTTTCTTTAAAGCACCGTTATAAAAACTGTAAGGAATTGATAATCCTTTGGAATCTTTGATGATTCCATACTCTCCGAAGAGTAGAATTTTTGAGTAAAAGAGAGGTCCTTTCATAAATTACTTGTGATTTGGTGATGCAAAATTACAACAGTTTTGCTCCAAAACCAATTTTATCGTTAATATACTGACCATTCTGACAAAATGCAACTAATTCATTTTGAATAAAGTGCAAAACTTCGCTTGCTTCATTTTCGGGGTACAACACATGTACATTTGCTCCTGCATCTAAAGTAAAACATACTTTAGAATCCGTTTCCTTTCTGAAATCCCAAATCTTGTTGATAATTTCCAACGTATTGGGTTTCATTAAAATGAAATAGGGCATGCTCGTCATCATCATTGCATGAAGCGTTAAGGCTTCACTTTCAACTAGAGCAATAAATTTATCTAAATCGCCATCTTTCAATATTGAAACCATATCCGAAAGGTTTTTATTGGCTTGTTTGAATCGCTCTTGAGCAAACGGATGTCCATGCATTAAATTATGACCAACCGTACTACTAACTTGCTTTTCGCCTTTATCAACCAATAAAATAGTGTCTTGATAATTTTTGAAATTCTGATGTACTTGATAAGGATATTTTAAACCGAATAGATCTGAACTTCCTTGAATGTCTTTGTGCTTTCCCCAAACTACCAAATCGCCTTCTAAACTTCTGCATGCACTTCCTGAGCCTAAGCGGGCTAAGAAGGATGCTTTTTGAATGGAAAATGATTCGTTTTGAGATTCCTCTTCTGCGCTCGGAACGGCAGTATTAGTGGTTAATTGTTTTTCAACACTCATTAAACACAATGCCAAAGCACTCATTCCCGATGCTGAAGATGCTATTCCGGAACTATGTGGAAATGTATTGGACGTTTCAATCTTAAAATGATAGTCTTTTAAAAAAGGCAAATATGCTTCAATACGTTTAAAAAAGGTTTCTATTTTTGGTTTAAAATCGTCTTTTTTTTCGCCATCTAAAAATACTTCAAAAGAAAAATTATTGTTGTTTTTATTTTTCGAGAAACTCAAAGTGGTAGTGGTTTTACAATTATTGAGCGTAAAACTAATAGATGGATTTTCAGGAATTTGATGTTCCTTTTTTCCCCAATATTTTACCAATGCAATATTACTAGGAGATGACCAAGTGAAACTTCCGTTTTCAATAGAATTTGAATAGGGTTTTGGAATAAATTTTTTTTCTGTCATGACAATTATTCTGCCGACAAAGATAATAAAAGACATCAATAATTATAGCCCTTATCGCACCACATAAAACAAACCTTAATAAACTATTTTCTTACGTAGATCCCGCTAATAAAGTGGGATTAGTTCAACTAACAATTTTAAGTGCATCTGTTTCTTAGACTTCTAAAAATCGTGTTTCACTAACTTTACCATAGTTTTATAGTTTCTTGCAGTAGCTGTAACTTTTAATTTACGTTCGAAGAAATTATTACTAAATTTTGCTTTGCCATAACCTGTAGAACAATAGAAATAGACAGCATTATCAGTTATTTTAAATGCTTCATTTGGATAAGATAGTTTTGATACTTCGTTAACTAAATCCTTGTTGGCAGCAGAATATAACATCATAAAATAGCTATTTATTTTCTTATCTTCTGGAAACGGACAATCATCAAATATTTGCTGTAATTCTTTTGGCGTTTTTACTAAAATTGGCACTTCAAATCCGAAATGGGCTTTAATGGCATTATGGATTTTTAGTTCTAATTTTTCTTTGCTTTCTTCTGAAGATTGAAAAACCACATTCCCACTTTGAATGTAAGTTTGAACGTTTTTTAATCCTGCTTTCGAGAGTAATTCTCTAAGTTCCGCCATTGGAATTTTCTTTTGACCACTAACGTTTATACCTCTTAAAAGTGCGATGTATGTGTGCATTTAAAAATTTTGTTTTTGGTTGAGAAAACGGTAAACTAGTATTTCATTAGGTTTAATAACATAATGAATAGAATAATTAAATTTTTCTAAAGGAACAATTCTAACATTTTTATAGCGAACTTGAAATGCTTCTGGAAAATCGGATATCATTTTTATTTGTCGCTCTAAATCTTCCCAAAATTCATCTGCTTTTCCATTGAAATCCATAAAACACTTAATCTTATGGAATTCTATTCGTGCTTCTTCAGTAAACTGAATATGCTTATTTGCCATATTGTGCTTTTATATCTTCCCACGAATGTGTTTTTAAATCTCCTTTTTTATCTCTTTCAATCATATCGTCCATCATGGCTTTATATGCTTCTGAAGGTTCGGAGTAACGTAGAGCCGTATCTTCCAAAGTATATTCAATATAATTTTTTAACGAGCGTTTTTGAAGTTTTGCTTGTTTTTCGAGAATTTCAATGGCTTTGTCGTCTAATTCAATAAGTTTTTTTGTTTTGCTCATTGTATATATGTTTTATATATCAAATATATAAAAATAATATTTAATTGTGCTGAGTTTTTTAATTTAAGTGCTTTCTAATTTTAAAGAAGATATATGGAAAATGAGAAATAAATATAGAAACTTTTAATCGACACACCCCTTAATCCCCTCTTTTTAGAGCTAATCTTTATACACATTTATTTATCATAGAGTAGTTCAAAGATTTGATATTGATTATTGAAAGAGTCGTATCCATTTTTAATGGAGATATAGCCAGGGGGCCGTGTGATTTATATCCTGACCATTTGCCTAATCGAGCTATAATCCATGATGCCCAGGCAAGGGACTTGTTTTTGTAGGGGTTCTTTTGTTTGGTGGTCTTGCCTTCAAGCCTGCTGTTTAGCAACGACATAAATATGATCTGCCTATCTGTAAAGACCATGTCTGCCAGCATATTATGTTCACTTCCCAAAGCAAGTTTGATGCGCATGATATTGAGTGCCGCTTCAAGGGTGAAGGATATGAGCTTTTTAATGGATGAACCGCTTCCCAGCTGACTGCTCTCTATCTTAAAGCCCTTGGTTTTCATTACCCGGAAAAGCTCTTCTATGAGCCACCTCTGTTTGTACCAGGCTATACATTGCCGGGCCTGTTCCAGATTATTCACTTTATGGGTAGTTATGATCCTCCAAAGTATGGGGTCTTGGTCTTTAGGCAGGTTGGGCGTCACCTCTCTTGCCTCAACGGCATGCAGTTTAAAGCTCCTTTGCGGGCCTTTGTAAGTTTTGGGCGCTCTTATCTCAACTTCGCAATATCGTATTTCCAATAATGCCGTTCTCTTGGTTCGGCTTTTATTTCCCGAGAGCTCGACACTTGAGGTGCCTGCCAGTGGCTGTTCGCTTATTTTGGAGTATAGCTTTTTGGCAGGGCCCTCTATTATCCGATCAACCCTCGAGCGCACCAATAAATCGGTTTTACTGTCCGAGAGCTGTACAAACTCTTCGTAGATATCACTTTCACGATCACCTATCACGGTTATATTTACATCCTTGGAGATAAGCGAACGGGCATTCTGCGCATTTTCAATCCATCTATAGGATTCTTTCTGCTCAATGGGAAGTTGTTGGTAATTGCGCTCGTACTTATCTTTTTGGTCCCATTTGCGATTATAAATAGAGGCAGAGCCCAAACCGTAGATATTCAGACCAGATGGATCGCACACCAAAACAGGATGACAGAAAAGACCAGCGGTATCCTTATTGGTAGTGGGGCCTATGTCAGCATCATCCTTGCCGATCTTATCTATAACGTGATTGTAATTAAACTCAGTAGTATCCTGAATGCACAGAACATGGCCTACATCAATGTTCTGCGAACATTTACGAAAGCTGCCCAACAGGACATCGTTATGGTCAAAACGCTTGTTCTTCAAAGTTCTGTAAAATGCTGTTTTTGATGCATGGTTGCCAGAGGCTTTATTTACCGTGGAGCTCCCCGAAAGTAATAAATCGGTTGCTATTAATTCTAATCTCAAATCTAGACGTTTATCAGGAGAAATATCGCTGTAAAACCCTTTGTAACAGTTGTTTACCATACTTAAAGATAAGCAAAATTAAGACAATAAACAAATTTAACTCATTGAAAATCAGATAGTTAAATAATTAAAAACAAAAAATTTTTGTGTATAAAGATTAGTCCTAACAAGGAGGGAGTAAGGGAGGTGTTTAGCCGGTTTTAATTATTAAATTCACAAAAACCTTTTTATCGTCTTTTTATAAGGGAAACTACTGCGCAATAGATTTTGCAGCAATATAAGCCCCGGTCCAAGCATTTTGAAAGTTGAACCCTCCTGTAACCGCATCAATATTTAGCACTTCTCCTGCAAAAAATAAGTTTTTAATATACTTACTTTCAAAAGTTTTAAAATTAACTTCTTTAAGATTCACACCTCCTGCGGTTACAAATTCTTCTTTAAACGTACTCTTTCCATTAACGTTAAAAATGGCTTGGGTCAATTGGCTTGCTAAATTTTCTAGTTGCAACTTATTCAAATCTGCCCAACGAGTGTCTTCAACCATATTTGAAGCTAAAACCAATTTATGCCATAGGCGTTTTGGAAGTTCAAATTGTGTGGATTTGAATACTGTCTTTTTAGCTAAATCTTGTTTCAAAGTTTTTAAAGTGTCTAAACATTCTTCAAAAGACTTTTTTATGAAATTTATTTCTATCTGAAATTTATAATCTCTTTTTGCAAATTCTAAAGCTCCAAAAGCAGACAATTTTAAAATGGATGGCGCACTCATGCCCCAATGGGTAATTAATAACGGGCCTTCGCTCCATAAATCGGTTTCTAAAACTTTAACTTCAACATCTTTAGCGACAACTCCTGGAATATCTTTTATTCTATCGTCTTCTATATTAAAGGTAAATAACGAAGGTACAGGCTGTGAAATGGTATGCCTTAAATCTTCTAAAAGTTTCCAGATTTTAGGGTTACTTCCTGTAGCTATTAAAATTTTTTCTGAAGAAAAGTTCCCTTGAGAAGTTTCGATATGAAATAGTTCGTTCTTTTGCTCTAAAGATTTTACCGAATGATTATAAAACACCTCAACCTGATATTTTTCAGCTTCATTTAAAAAACAATCGATAATCGTTTGTGATGAATTTGAAACTGGAAACATGCGCCCATCGTCTTCAATCTTAAGCTCCACACCTCGTTTTTCAAACCATTCTATGGTATCGCCCGTCATAAATTGATGAAAAGGCCCTAATAATTCTTTTTCGCCTCTCGGATAATTTTGAATTAATTCTTGCGGAATAAATTCGGCATGCGTCACATTACAGCGTCCGCCACCAGAAACTTTTACTTTGGTAAGTCCCGCTGCACCACGTTCTAAAATGGCTACTTTTAAACTTGGGTTCTGTTCAGCTATATTAATTGCTGCAAAAAAACCTGCTGCACCACCACCAATAATTATAACGTCTTTATGCATTATAACCTATCGGGAAAATCAGAAATCATCCCATCTACGCCGTAAGATTTTATGCGTTTTATAGGATTTAAGTTGTTTACCGTATAAGCAAACACTTTGTAGTCTTCCTTTAATTCTTCAACAATTTCGGGAGTTAACATGGTGTAATCTATATGAATAGAGACTGCTTTTATCGCTTTGGCGATATTAACAGCATCTTCTATATTGAGGTCTGTAAGTACTCCCAAAGGAATTTTATCGTTTATTTTATAAACTGTTTCCAATAAACTCTTTTGAAAACTAGATACGATAATATTCTTATATTCCCATCCCTTTTTTTCAACGAAAAACGTGATTAATCTAGCCGCTTCCTTAGCTGTGTCCTGTCCTTTTAGTTCAATATTTAATAGACATTTGTTATCTACAAAAGCTAAAACTTCCGACAAGGTTGGAATTTGACAATACCCCTTAACAACCACTTTTTTTAATTCTTTTAGCGTGTGTTTTGAGACTTCACCGGTGCCATTTGTCATTCTATCTAAAGTAAAATCATGAAATACTACTAGCTGTCCAGTAGCACATCTATGTACATCTATTTCAATACCATCAACACCTAATTCTAGGGCTTTTTTAATAGATTCTAATGTGTTTTCTGCAAAATGTCCTTTGGCGCCTCTATGGCCTATTTTCATCGGTTTCATCATTATTCTTTTAAATTTTTAGGTCTCATTAACCCTTCTTGTGCTACTGAGGCAATTAGCTTTCCGCTTCTTGTAAAAATATTTCCTCTGGCAAATCCTCTGGCATTTGAAGCACTAGGGGATTCTATAGAAAAAAGTAACCAATCGTTAAAATCAAAATCTCTAAAATACCACATAGAATGATCTAAACTTGCGGTTTGCGTATTGCCCCAATGTGCTTTACTAGCATGAGGATTAAGCGCAGAAACCAAAATATTATAATCGGAAACGTAAGTCAAAATTTGCTGTTTTGTTACCAAATCCAAATCCTTCACATCGCCTTTAAGTTTGAACCAAACATCATAATATGGTGGTAGGTCTTTTTTTTCTAACGGATTTACAAATTTAGTGGGTTTAAATTCAATAGGACGTTCAATTTGAAAAAAAGCTTTCAAACTTTTTGGTAAAAAATCACCGTATTGTTTTAGCATATCCGTCCAACTCAATAATTCTTCTGGTTGTTTTAAACCTGACTTCATTTCAGTTTGATGACTATATCCCGTTTCTTTTTTATGAAATGAAGCTGATAATATAAATATTGTTGTGTTATTTTGATGTGCTGTAACGCGTCTTACTGAAAAACTCCCTCCATCTCTAACGACACTTACATTATATGTAATCGGGATTTCTAAATCTCCTGCCTCTAAAAAATAGGAATGCATTGAGTGTAAAACTCTTTCGTTTTTAATGGTTCTGCTTGCGGCATTTATGGCTTGAGCCAACACCTGACCACCAAAAACAATAGGGCTGCCAACGGTTTTACTTACGCCATTAAACGTGTTATCGTTTACTTTTTCTAATACTAAAAGGTTTAATAAATCGTTTACTGTTGTCATATATTGTTAAATGATTCTCGAAATTATTAATTTTAATACCGAAATATCTCTGTAAATTTAACACTATAAATTTTTACTACCTAAAATGAATAAATTTCTAACCTTATTCTTTTTTATTTTTTCTAGTTGCGATACTGGAAAATTGACTGTCATTGCAGATTTACCGAGTAGTTTGAAAGAGGCTTCGGCTATAGAAAAAGTCATTAATTCAGACTTACTTTGGACTATCGAAGATTCTGGAAACAAAAATAATATTTATGGATTAGATTTAAAAGGAAATATTGTAAAAGACATTGATATCAGTAACTCTAGCAATATTGATTGGGAAGATTTAACTTCAGATAACAAAGGAAATTTATACATTGGCGATTTTGGTAATAACAGTAGAAATCGTGATGATTTTACAATTTATAAAGTCTCAAATTTAGATGCGGATAAAACAACAGCAGAACGGATTAATTTTATGTTGCCAAAGAAAATGAATTCCGAAGATTTTGAAGCCTTTTTTCTTTTTAATAATTACTTCTATATTTTCAGTAAGGAAAACAAATCGAGTGTGCTTTTAAAAGTACCCAATACCATAGGAAAACATACTGCGGAATTAATTACAGATTTTAAGTTGAAAGGAAAACGCGTTAAAATTACTTCAGCAGATATAAGTGATGACGGAAAAACCATTGTGCTTTTAAACCATGACAAGCTCTGGAAAATCACAAACTTTAAATCTGATAATTTTTTTAAAGGTGCTATTGAAGAATTAAAATTCGATCACAACTCCCAAAAAGAAGGTGTTTGTTTTAAAGACAATACAACAGTTTTTATTACAGATGAAAAAAATAAAAGTGAAGGCGGGAATTTGTATGGGTTTAAATTAAACTAAAACCCAAACCCAACTTTAAAAGCTAAACGCAGGCCATCATCACTATTAAAAGCCGACAGGTTTAAGGTTAGAATATCAGCAGCATTTGCAAATACACCGCCACCTATTGAAGTGTTCCACATGTTTGAATTAAAGGAATTATTATTTAAAACCAATTCATTGTCAACCCAAATACGCCCATAATCAAAACCAGCATAGATACCTATATTTAATGGCAATAATCCTGTTTTAACTTTTCGAAGGTTTAAACGCAAATCGGTGCTTTGATAAAATGAATTTTCACCAGAAAACCGTTCGTTTCTATATCCTCGCAGTCCGTTATTTGCGCCTAAATTTGCTGCTTGATAAAACTCAAAATCATCACCAAAAATAAGATGCGCTTTTGCATGTGTTGCAAAAACGAGCTGACCACTAGACACTAGTTTATAATCAAATCCAAGTTCTGGAATAAAGTACGCAAACCCTTTTGATTCCTTTAAATTAGAGGTATAACCAAATTGTATACTGGTCTGCATGCCTAAAGTAGGAAATGCTTCGTTATCTTTATTTTGATAACTATACATAGCTTCAACGCCGACAAAATCCTTCTGGTTATCTTCTCCGTTTGCTACATAAAAAGTATTTATAAATCGATCGCTTGTTTCTTCAACTTCAATAGATTCGTAACTCAATCCTAGTTTAAAATGTGCTCCTAACTCGCCTCTCCAATTTAATGATGGCGCAAATTTTAGTGTACTCAACTTTACACGGTTATAGTCCAAATCAAAATTATCTTCGTCATCACTATTTAAATTGGGTGTACTATTCCCAAAACCAAAGAAATTAATAGCATAATTAGGACTTGTGAATTTAGCATTCAACCCCAAATTCCAGGAACCAATTACATTTGCAAACTCACCATTATATTCAAAATCGAATCCGCTTGTGGCAAAATAATACGCTCCAGAAATGGTATGCTGAGAACTAAACGGATTACGTTCAAAACCATAGTTGGTAAGTGTATTTAAAACACCAATTTTAAAACCATCGTCTGGGTTTGCACCTAATAGCGGCATAAATTGATTTGCGCTATTTTTAGGTTTTGCATAATCATAGATATTAGTTTCATAATCATCGGTTAAGTTTTTGCTGCCTTTACTGGTAGTAAATGTATTTTTCTTAGACTTATAATCATACATCTTAACTTTCTTCCCGTTTTCAATAGTATAGGTGTCATTATTTTGACCTCCAATGAGCCTCAATTTAATACCATTATCGCCTTCTCCAGTAACTTTAAAAACATCATCATCATCTAAACCATATATCCAGATCTCTTTGGTGTCTTCTTTATTATAAATCTTTTGATGTAAAACAGTTCCTTTTTTACCATTCTTGATACGATATACTGTTAGTTTGGTATCGCCATTTGGTATGCGCTCAATTTCAAATAAATCATCTTTATCGGTGCCTCTTACTAGTGGTGTTTTATTGAGTGCTTTGTAATATCTATCAGCTATATCTGGAAGATTTTCAAGCCTAGCTTTTAGTACTCGTTTTATCTCCGTAACAGTTTCGTCTTGAACTTCTTTTGGAAACGCTTTAAATGCATTATCAATAACTTCATCGGTTAAGTTTTTTTGAATGAATGCTACCTGCGTTTTCCATTGCTTTTTTGTGGTTTCATTGAGCAACATCATATCCAAAGAAAACGGACTAAAATTAAATCCTTTTACATTTCTAACGTCATCATTAAACCCTTCCATGAGTTTTAAAGGTGGTACAATTCGGGTTGCCAAATTCATTAAAGCACCATCTCCCATATTGGAAAATGCCTGATCTCTATCTCTCGGAATTGGCCTGTAAACCACTTTACCAGCCTCTTTAAATTCTGCCCAACGCCATTGGTCCGTATGTCTATCCCAATCGCCTATTGCCATATCAAATAATCGGGCTCTTAGAAACATGTCATCATCTACAACATATTTTTCGTCCTTACGGAGTTTCTTCATCAAATCGTCGGTACTTTCAATTTTATTTGAGTTTCCAAAACTTTTAAGGTTTCCATGACCATCAGACACATGCTCTTCTATCATATATAATTCATCTCCAAAGTCTTGATTAAAACGCGCTAAAGCATTTTGCTTAGGCACAAAATATAAAACTGGATTTGTGTGGTATAAATTAACCGCATCGGATAAACCACCTGTTACAAAAGGCGCATAAGGATGTGATCCTGTATAGAAATCTTGTAATAAACTTTCGGTAGCCGTTCCATCAAACTGTCCTTCTATATATTGATCTTTAAAAGCCATGGCCTGCAAATACACCGTGGCACTTTTTCTGATGGCACGCATCACATAGCGCTTCCCTTCTTTATTCATCAATTGAAGTGATTTAGATTGGTGTCCACCACCTTTTCTTGTTGGTGTTAATCCACCAAATAGGGTATCTAAATTAACTGTTGGCACATTTACTTTTGCGCCATAATATTTTCTGTAACGGTCTCCCCAAATATATTTATGAAAACCACTTTTTGTGACTTCCTTTTCAGAATAAACCGATGCGCTTTTTTGATTAGGGAAAGAATCATCGTAACTGGAAATATGTTCTTTTTTATCTTCTGAAAATACTTCTGTTTGAAAAAGCACTTTATCGTCTTTGGCTGAATAAAAGCGAACGATCGATGACCCATCTGTAAACACATCTAATCTCGCATAACCAGAATCGCTTGATGAAAAGGCATCCTTTACATTACGGGTAGCTGTGGATTTTGAGCCTGAACCGCTAATAATTTGCGGTAAATTATCTTGAATCAAATACTGTAAACTATGTTCGTGACCAGAAACAAAAAGTGTTTTATCATTTTCTTGAGCTAAGGTTACAACACGCTTTTTAAAGGTATTGTACTTTTTATTTTGCAAATCGGCAGGAGATACACCGCTTGTTTTTCTAAGTATATTTTTTAAGGTTCCTAAAACCGGGATTGGTTTTAAGTGGGACACAAAATCATATTGTCCGCCATGTGGCCCATTGGTAAACATGGGGTGATGCATCGCGATAATAGTCGTTTTTCCCCGCGCTTTTTTAATTAAACTTTCCAGCTCTTCAAAAAACTTAAATCGGGTTTTAATTTCGCAATCATCATTTATTGTTGGGTGTTTATCCCAGTTTGTTAAATACCATTCCGAATCAATAACAATCATAACAATATCATCCGAGATATCCACTTTTTCAATTGGACAACCGTTTTCTGGCAAAAATTTATTTTTCCCAAGAGCATCTTCAATGTATTTTTCTTGTCGCTTTAAACCCTTTAAGCCATCACTATACCAATCATGATTTCCGGGAATAAATATAGTTTCACCCTTAAAATCTTTAACTGCATCAATTTGAGCATTTAGTTGATTTTCGGCGGAAGCACGACCTTTCTCGTCCTTTTTAGGCAATCCTTTTGGGTAAATATTATCACCTAGAAAAACCACCGTACTATTTTTTGAAGCTTCAGAAAGTTCTGTTTTAAATGCTTTTATAGCTTGTGAAGACTCTGGATCTCCTGAAATACCCGCATCACCAATTAGGTAAAATGTATGCGCTATTTCTTTATTTGGAAAAGAGTTTTGCAAATTCTTATCCCTATATTGAGACTTATAGGTCGCACAAGCATTTAGAATAAATATGAGGATTACTAAAAGTGCTGATTTTTGAAAATTCATCGATTGGTTGGATTAATTCATTAAAGATAATAATTCTATTTAGTTCCAATGTAATGCACTTCGCTCATTCCAATACCCTTCTGGATTTACTTTTAAAGTTTTGAGTAATTGTAATTCTTCTAACGTAAAATTAAAATTTAGAGCTTTTAAATTTTGAGTTAATTGTATCGTATTTGAAGCACCACTAAGCACGTAAGTTGGTTGTAAATTATCCATTACAAAACGTAAAGCGATAGCATCAATTCCAACATCATACTTTTTTGATAGACCTTCTAAAATGTCATAAACAGGTTTATAATGTTCAAATTTTTTATTTTGAAACACACGCCCATTTGCCAAAGCTTCCTTGATGATTATTTTTTTACCTTGTTTTAAAAGGTCGTTTAAAATAGAAAAAGTAGATTGTTCAAAGACATTATACGTGACTTGAAAACTATCAAACAAATCTTCATTATTAACTTTTACTTTTAAAGCAGCAGCAATGACGTCTTTTTGGTTTGCACCACTAGTTGTGATTCCAATATGCAGTCCTGTTTCCTTTTTGATAGCGTAAAGCTGATTTAAGACAGTTTCATTTTTTAAAATACCACTTTCAAAAGTTGCGGAATGCACTTGGTAATATTTTAGCTTTGGAAGCATGTGTTTTGAGACTTCCCATTGCTCTTGCAGCTTCTCTAAAGAATGTTCCTTTACTTCATGTTTTCCATAAAAACCTAACTCCCAATTAGCTACATAAGTATAGCCCCATTTTGTTCCTAAAACCACATCAGAATGCTTGTTTTTTTGATTCCATTCTTGTAAAAAAGCTTCGCCTTTACCATAAGATGGTGCTGTATCAAAATATTGAACTCCTAATTTATAAGCTTCATCCAAAACCGAAAAAGCATTCTTTTTAAAAGCTTCTTCCGATTTATCAATTGAATTATCAGTTCTAATATTTATATATTCCGGCCTGCCCAAAGCTGCTAAACCTAATCCTATTTGTGTTTTCGAATTTTTTTTCATCAATCTATAACTTCTGTTTCAATAATGGTATCGGATAGTAATGTTCTGTGTACTGGACATTTTGAAGCAATCTCTTTTAATTTGGCTTTTTGTTGTTCATCTAAATTACCGACAAATTTTAATCGTTTTTGCAAATGGTCTATTCTTGTTGGTTCATCTATTTCTAACATTAAATCGTCACTATGTTTTTTAGAATACGTAATATATGCATAAACCTCTTGTAAATCCCATTTTTTGCGTTGCGCATACATTTTAAGTGTCATAACCGTACATGCCGCTAGTCCTGCGCTTAAAAAATCGTAAGGCGATGGTCCAAAATCGTCACCTCCAATACTTGCAGGTTCATCTGCTATAAAATTGTGTTTTTTGGTTTGAATCGATGTCGTAAAATTATCTTCAACTAGGTTTAAATGTGCTACCAATTGTTCGCCTTTGGTATCCAACATCGTGTTGTCTTTCTGTTCAAAATAGCGTTGCACCCAAGTACCAATCATGTTCCCAACATATCTACTGTCTTTTGAATCTGATAGCAGATGGTCAGCACCATCTAAACTCACAAAACTTTTAGGGTGATGCGCTCGGTGGTATAATTTTTCGGCATTTTTAATACCCACTATTTGATCAAAAGGCGCATGCATAATCAATAATGGTTTTCTTAAATTCTTAGTAATTTCTGGTAAATCCGTTTTTCCAAAATCTTCAACAAATTCTTCATTGATTTTGAATGGTCTGCCACCAATATTCACTTCAACTTCGCCTTTCTCTTTAACTTCTTCAATACCATGCGAAAACAAATGCGTGACATGACTTGCCGTTGCAGGTGCTCCAACTGTAGCGACTGCTTTTATATTTTCTAATTTAGATGCCGCAACAATTACCGCAGCACCACCTAATGAATGCCCCACTAATAAACTTGGCGATTGATACTTCTCCTTTAAGTAATCATTAACCGCAATTAAATCGTCCACATTTGCAGAAAAATAGCTTTCGGAAAATTCGCCTTCACTTCTTCCTAAACCTGTAAAATCAAAACGCACCACTCCAAATCCATGACTAGTAAGCGATTTGCTGATATTTTTTACAGCACCTAGAGTACTACTACAGGTAAAACAATGTGCAAAAATGGCATAATACTGTGGCTTTTCATCTGCTGGCAATTCTAAATAAGCTTGCAGTTTATGTCCTTTTTTATTCTGAATATTCAGTTTGATACTGCTCATTTTTTAGATGTTTTAATTTATTTTGGTTGGCATAATTTGAAAATTGGCTTAAAAGAATTTTCAACTTTGGATTGATGAATGTTTCACAAAAAGGCTTTTCAGGATTATTGAAATAATAATTTTGTATTTGCTTTCGCGACCCTTTAAATGATTGAAAAGGTAAAACTTTTGTTATCAGTTTATGTTCAAATTGATTTTGAAATCTTTCTAAAACTTGTTCAGCTTTCTGTTTTTGTTCATCTGAAAACGTATAAACTGCTGAACGATACTTAGTTCGCATACTGTGATTTGATGTGCTTTTATGTGTGTATAAATGAATCTCAATAAGTGTTTTAAGTGAAATGTCTTCAGCATTAAAATGTACAATAACCGCTTCTGAAAAAGAACTATGGTCTCCTGTTGAAGCTACAAAACCTTGTTCTACTTTTGAAACCCCTACTAAAGATTGAAACACCGCCTCGGTACACCAATGGCATCCGCCGCCTAAAGCTATTTTATTTGGTGTTTGTAGCATTATTACAGTTTTAAATTGAAAAGTACTTTGTTCGCGAAGACCTGACAGGTTTTAAAAACCTGTCAGGTCTAGAAAAACAGAATTTATATAAAAGGTTCTTCAAATCTTTCAAAATGGCAGGTATAACCATTCGGGTTTCTCACCAAGTAATCTTGATGTTCTGATTCTGCTTTCCAAAACGTTGCATAAGGTTCTAAAGTGGTTACAACATGGCCGTCCCACTTCCCAGAATCGTTCACAATTTTAATGATGTCTTCGGCGTCTTTTTTTTCTTCTTCATTCTGAAAAAATATGGCCGACCTATAACTAGACCCTCTATCATTGCCCTGTCTATCGATAGTTGTAGGGTTATGGATTCTTAAAAAGTAATCCAATATTTCCCTAAACGATGTTTCGTTTGGATCGTAAGTCAGTTCGATAGCTTCGGCATGACCCGGATGATTTTTATATGTCGGATTTTCATTTTCGCCGCCTTGGTATCCAACTTCTGTATCTATAATGCCTGGACGTGTTCTAAATAAATCTTCCATTCCCCAGAAGCAGCCTCCTGCTATATATGCTTTTTTATAATTGCTCATAATTTTTTTTTCACTTTAAAATTTTATGTTTTTTTAATTATCCGATTACGAACTACAGGACAACATGGAACAGCCCACTTTATGACGTGCCCAATCGGGACGCTTAGCAAACCATTTTTGATATTCTGGTTGTTCATCATATGGTTTTTTAAGCATTTTAAATAATTCGTCTATTAATTTATAATCGCCTTTATCGGCATCATCAATGGCTAATTGTGCCATATAATTTCGTAGTACGTATTTTGGATTAACGGTGTTCATGCCCTCCTTTCTTTCTTCATCTGAAATTGTTTCTTTCTTTAATCTTTCAGCATAATTTTGAAACCAATCATTCCATCGTTTTTCAATATTTCCAACAACTTCATCTGATTTATAGAATGCATCATGAATGACGCCCAACCCTTCTGAAGCATTTTCAATTTTAAAATCACTCAGATTTCTGAAGAAAATAGTCATATCTGTTTCCGTTTGATGCAAAATATCTTCCAATTCATGAATTAGCTTTTGGTCGTTTTCATCTTCAATTTGAAAGCCTAATTTAGAGCGCATCATGTTTAGCAACTTCTTATCAAAATCAGTTTTATATTGATTTAAAATGGCTTCCAAAGGTTCAGCATCTTCAACTAAAGGATAAATAGCATTTGCTAATTGCAGTAAATTCCACAATCCAATATTGGGTTGATTGCCGTAACGGTAGCGTTTATGTTGTCTATCGGTAGTGTTTGGTGTCCAACCATATTCATAACCTTCCAACCAGCCATAAGGGCCATAATCTATGGTTAATCCTAAAATGGACATGTTATCGGTATTCATCACGCCGTGGACAAAACCAACACGTTGCCAATGGATTATCATATCCAAAGTTCGATTTGAAACTTCTTTAAAGAACTTAATATATGTTGTTTTTGAAGGCTCTCCCAAATGTGAAAAATGATGTTTAATCGTATAATCTACCAACGTTTTAAGCGTCTCATTATCTTGTCTTGCAGCAAAAATTTGATAGTTTCCGAAGCGTAAAAAAGATTCGGCTGTTCTACACACAATGGCGCCTTTCTCGTATGCGGAATTACCATCGTACATCATATCCCTTAAAACCCTATCGCCAGATAATGCTAGAGATAATGCGCGTGTTGTAGGCACTCCCAGATGATGCATCGCTTCACTACATAAATACTCTCTAATGGATGAACGTAATACCGCTAAACCGTCGGCAGTTCTTGAATAAGGTGTTTCTCCTGCACCTTTTAATTGTAATGCCCAATTTTTAGTGTCGTGCTCAACTTCAAATAAATTTATAGCACGACCATCGCCCAATTGTCCTGCCCAATTCCCGAATTGATGTCCGCCATAACACATCGCATAAGGGGTTGTGTCATTTAAAACTTTGTTTCCCGTGAATACATTTAGAAACGCTTCGCTTTTTGAATCAGCTTCTGATAATCCTAGATTTTTAAGCATTTCTGGAGATGCATGTAATAATTCTGGTTTTGCTGTTTGTTTTGGTAATACATATGAGAAACAGGCTTTTGACACTTGTCGTCTTGTGTTTTCCAAAATTGGGTCTGCTGGTAATGCTGCCGTGAATTTATCTTTTATGTTTAGTTTCATTTACGTTCTCATTTAGACCTGTCAGGTTTTAAAAACCTGACAGGTCTTTTTAAATTAGTTAATTAGCTTCTCAAGCCATTTTTTTAAATCGGTATCGGAAGGGTTTCTCAATTTCTTTTTTCCAATAGTCAAGGTTGGAAAATTAAGTTTTCTGCTTTTGTAAAGACTCCTCAATGCTTCTGCATGAGATTCATGTGATTCAACATCTAAAAATTGATATTCTAAACTCAAATCCTCTAAATATTTCATGTAATATTGCGTTTTATGGCACCTTTCAGCACCATAAAGTTTAATTTCAAGCATCATGATTTACATTGTTTTCAGCAACTCAATAGCCGCATCTGGATTCAAATGAAAATCTGAAAACACCACATTATCATGTTTATCAATAAACAAAAACCAAGGTGTTCCTCCTGTTTGGTAATTCCTCATGATGTTTGAAATAGATTTACCATCATCGCCAGCATCATGTCCAAAAGGAATCTTTAGCTCATATTGCTTTTGCGTTTCAACCATCTTTTCATACCTGTTTTCATGATGGCCTTCAAAAACAGTTTGAACTGCTAGAAAAATAACGTTCTCATTCCCTTCTAAGGCATTTACCATGTTCTTTAAATCCGGCAAGCCTTTACTATGACACCCAGGGCACCAGCTTTGAAAACAATACACCACCTTAAATTTACCTTTAAAATCTGAAAGTTTTATGGGTTCGGTTTTATTTCCGTTTGTATCAATCCAGTTATTGACTTCAAATTCTGGAGCTTTAAATACGTTTTTATGCTCAAGTTGATCTGACATATAATTGTCCCTTTCTTTAAATTTAATTTTCATTATCTCTATTTCTCTGTAAACCTACAAGGTTTTTGAAACCTTGCAGGTTAAGTATCTCTTCCTTAAAAAGGAAAGGAATTAAATCTTGCTAATTTTTTAGTTTTTTTCTAATTGCATCGATTCTGAATTAATACAATACCGCAATCCGCTAGGTTCTGGGCCATCTGGAAATACATGTCCTAAATGTGCATCACAAGTATTGCACATGACCTCAACGCGCACCATTCCGAAGGCTGTATCCCTTTCGTATTTGATGGCGTTTTCCTTAATAGGTTGCGTAAAACTAGGCCATCCTGTACCAGATTCAAACTTAATTGTTGAATCAAATAACGGCGCATCGCAACACACACAGTTGTACTTTCCTGCTTCATGAATACTGCACAAAGCACCACTATGTGGGCGTTCGGTTCCTTTAAGTCTTGTAATTCTAAACTGCTCTGGAGTTAACAGTTCTTGCCATTCGGCCTGTGATTTTTCAACTCGTTTGTCCGGAGTTGGGTTTCCTTTTACGGAAAAGTTGATGACTTCTTTCCAAGTTAGCATATGTTTTTGTCCTTTCTTTGTTAAATTAATATATGCTTTCAACAGTATTGTAAGTCGAACTTAGATTTAAAAACTTACAATCTCAATTCTATTTCGTTTTATTGAAAGCATTAATGGAATTTACGACAAAATATAACGTTATAAGCACATTATTTTAATGTTCTTAAAGTTTAGTATTTTTACTTAATAAATAGTTACACTTCTAAATATGTTGATTGAAGACACCGAAAAATTTGTAGTTAATTTTTTAAACGAAAAATTAGACACCTCTTTTACGTATCATAACCTTACACATACACAACGTGTTGTAGAAGATGCTAAAACCTTAGCTGAACTTTCCAATATTGATGAAGCCCAAAAAAACTTACTTTTAGCTGCGGCGTGGTTGCACGATACCGGTTTTACAAAAGGTGTTAAGAACCATGAAGATGAAAGTGTAATTATTGCGAAAGATTTTTTAGAATCGCAAAACTGTCCTAAAGCAGATATCAAGGTTATTTGTGATTTAATTTTAGCCACAAAAATAGATGCTGTTCCTAATAATCAATTAGAAAAAATAATTAGAGATGCCGATTGCTCTCATATTGGAAGCAAAAACTATCTGGAAATTTCTGAACTTCTTAGAAAAGAATGGGAATTACAATGTAATAAGACATTTACCGAAATAGAATGGCTAGATGAAAATATTGATTTTCTCTCAACAAAACATCGGTTCCATACCAATGAAGCGGCATTGAGTTGGGATAAACGGAAAGGGAAAAACCTTTCGGAGTTACTTAAGTTAAGAAAGAAGTTAGACGTTGACAATAAAAAACTCAAGCAAAAAAAAGAAGAATTAAGCTTTAAAAAGAATAAGGTGGAATTGCCCGAACGCGGTATTGAAACCATGTTTAGAGTGACGCTTAAAAACCATATCACTTTAAGTAATATTGCCGATACAAAGGCCAATATTTTACTATCAGTAAATGCCATTATAGTCTCTTTGGTATTATCCAACTTGGTTTCTAAATTGGATAACCCTTCAAATGATTATTTAATTTGGCCCACGGTTATATTTGTTGGATTTACCGTTGCATCTATCATACTATCTATTTTGGCTACCAGACCAAATGTGACCAGCGGAAAATTTACTAAAGAAGATGTTGCCAATAAAAAAGTAAACCTTTTATTCTTCGGAAACTTTCATAAAATGAGCTTGAAGGATTTTGAATGGGCTATGGGCGAAATGATGCAAGACCGGGATTATCTGTATTCATCTATGAAAAAAGATTTATACTTTTTAGGCTTAGTACTCGACAAAAAGTACAAAATATTAAGACTTACATATTCCGTTTTTATGATAGGGATCATAGTGAGTGTGATTGCTTTTGCAATTGCTTTTAAATATTTTGGTGGGGTAGTTTAAGCCTTAATCTCCTTCATTAAATCGTCGTAAGTATAAAAGGCTTTATCATCTTCATTTTTATGATAGAGCACACTTACCCTAATAGCTTTAAGTCCTGTTACGGCTTGTAAATCCTGAAGTTCTACTATTTCAATATCGTTGTCTAAATAATGTTTAGACTGTAAAAACTTCACATAACTTAAATATTCTACCTCGTCTTGCTTTTGAGAATACACAATACTTATTTTGCCTTTTTGAGTAATGCGTTCAGTAGTTCCTTTTATGTATGCCTTATCTACACGTTTCTTCACAATCTCATAACGTGCATTATAGGTGCCATCAACATCAAATTGTTTTTCATCCATTCTAAAGCTAATTGATAGAGGTTGGCTAAATACCAAAATCATAGATGCCACATCTAGCAAGACAGGAAAATCAG
This sequence comes from Algibacter sp. 2305UL17-15, assembly GCF_040720935.1. Lineage (NCBI taxonomy): Bacteria > Pseudomonadati > Bacteroidota > Flavobacteriia > Flavobacteriales > Flavobacteriaceae > Algibacter > Algibacter sp. 2305UL17-15. The sequence continues at coordinate 184,371 of NZ_JBFDAE010000006.1, read as the reverse complement.
ATTGCATTTGGTAATAGGCATTCTCCATTTCGCACATCACTTGCAACTGCCATAAACGCAAGTTGTATAGGTAAATTTGATTAAAGCTATCTTCTTTTGTAAGGGATTCGCCGATGTACATGTTATGTTCAACACCATCGGTTTTAAAACGCTCAAAATAATGCGGGTACATCCGTTGTGCTTCAACCTGCTTTTTATCTAATAAAGACGCCATTTCTACATTGATTTTTGCAATGGTATCGTCATAATCCTTTCGGTGTTTGTACAATACGTTTACTTTATCATCAATACTATCATAATACCTTTGGATGTCTTCTTTTAATGCATCAATTTGATAAAGATGTTTTAATAGCGGCTCTATATCTAGTTTGAAGAAACTTGAAATTTGTTGCTCACTATCTACTTGAAAATGCTCGTCAAGTCCTTTTTGATACGTGTTAATCTGATAAATAAATTGCTCATATATGGGTAACGCTTCAATATCAAAAGCTTTGTCCAAAACACTTTTTATAGCTTGTAGCTGAAGTGTTAAATCTTCTCTAGTGGCTTTATTTCTAGCTTCAGATGATCCTTTAATATCAATCTGTCCATAGAGCGGGTAGATGTTATCGAAAGCTATCTTATTGAACGACCCTTCTTTTCCTTCCATTTCATCTTTAATGAAATTTTTAGCTTCTTTAGCAAAACGCCAATGTACACTTGGGTGAATAGATGTACATTCTTTTTGAATAATGGCTTCTATTAAGTTTTCTTCATCATTCTTAGAACGCTCAACAGCCGATACAATAAAAGGCATAACGTCTGTCAACTTATTAGCATTGATACTGTTAAGCATTTGAGGGGTTGGAGACACAATTTCTATAATCCCCATTAAACCTTCATCATTAGCAATAGGCGCAAAAATGGCACTTTTTATGCCTTGTTCGTGCAAGCTTGTTATGTGTGGCGCACGTCCTTTTGCTATTTTAAACATCTTATCTACATCTGAGACCGAAAAATATTTATTTTCATTTAAAAGTCTGTTATATGACCAACTACAAAGCGCATCAGAACACTTCTCGTTTTCTCGATCTCCTAAAAGATAACTACTCATTCCTACCCCGTAAACACGTTCGAAAGTGTTTTCTTCCTCGTTATAAATTGAAAACCCGACTTTGATATCGTTAATTCCCAATAGCGATCTAAAGATTTCATGAAAGCCATCCATAAAACCTTCATCCTTCCTTTTATCCTCTCCAATTAAACTGGATTTTATGTTTGATATAGATTGGTCTTCGGTAACATCAAAAATATTCGAAATCACGAATCCTTTAAAAATATAACTGTCAGGAGGGAATTTTTCTTTCCAAAGGGCAAGGTTTTCAAAGTTATCTAAAAGTTGGTCATAATCCTCTTGCGTAATTTTTTTAGCCTTACCTGTTGGCACTATTTCACAAAAATCAGCATTGTACAGAATTTTGTAATATCTAAGAATCCCATTAGCATCTGGGATTTCATAATAAAACGGACGCTTAAAGTTCAGGTTATAGCCATAACAGAAATTTAAAATGATAGTACACGCTATAATGTACCTATCATCTTCTGGCATATTTTTAATGTTTAATTCGAATCCTTCTCCCGCTGTCTTTATGATGTTTTTAAAACGTTCAGATGAATTGAAAATCATATCGTGAAATGGTACCGAAGCCGTTTTAATCTCATTTCTAGTTAAAATAGGAGCAAAAGAATCTTGTAGAATGATACTAATTTCTTTTTCCCTGTCATTCAGCACCTGAATATCACTAAAACCTTCTCGCAACTCAGGATATGGCTCCGCAGATTTTAAAACTCGCTTTGCCTTAGTTGACAAAAATTCATCATCGCTTTTCGCTAAATTCTCATAATGCTGAAGCAGTTTATTAAAACCAACTTTAAGCACCATTGGCGATTCAATGTTGTCGTTAATATCCATGTCAAGAAAATTTTTGTATAACAAAATTACGAATTATTGCGTTAGTCGATATTATGAAGACTTACTAACGTTTAAAATGTTACAGAAAAGTGTGTTAAATTTATTCGCTTATATTTTTTTAGTGTGGGTGTCTTGTAAAAACACATCTAGTTTTCTACGAGCAAAATCATATCCGATCGTAAACCCTTTATCAATACCTTTTTTATCAAATATGCCTATTTTGTCAAGTTCTTTTGGGACGAAAAGCAGGTCGGGAATACAAAGTTTTTCCCTTGAATTGGCATGGAGCATTAAAAGATTCGTGCGTTGCGAAATTTGAAAAGAATTCTTTATTTGACCTTTGCCGATCTCTCTCATTGAGGTTGTATAGGAGCCAATAATTAATTCGCAATCATCTATCAAAGGCTCCACGGGAAAATTATTCATAATACCTCCGTCGGCATAAAAACAGCCATCTATTAATACCGGGCTAAAAACTGGCGGTAAAGCTGCTGAGGCTAGTAGCGGTTGAAACAATTCCCCTTTGTTGAAAAACCTAGATTCCCCTTTTTGCAAGTTGGTAGCCACAATGGTCAACTTCTTTTCTAAATCTTCGAAGTGGTGTGCAGAAAAATAATCTTCAAAAAATGGCAAATATTTATCTGTATCAAATAGTCCTGGTTTGTTGATGGACACAAAGTTGTACTTGAGCAATGGCGTTTCCTTAAAAAAAAGAAGCATGTCCTCAACGGATGCTCCATCTGCATACAATGCGCCAACTATAGCTCCTGCGCTTACACCGGATATCACATCAGGATAGATGTCCCGCTCTAAAAGTGCTTTTAAAACCCCGATATGGGCAATGCCTTTTACGCCACCCCCTGAAAGCACAAGACCTATGGTTTTATAAATTGTGCTACTTGTTTTTATCATGATACAGAACTAATTTAATTCTTATTTAGTGATATGTTGACTTCTAACTGTTAGTTATAAATAATTTTTTGGTTTTGTTTTTTAAGATTTACATTAAATTCCATCATCCATTTTTTCATTTTTTTTGCTTCTTCAGGATGTGTTTGTGTTGAAAAATATGTCCCGTCTTTTGTTTGAATCCATAGCGTGATCATAACCCCTGTTAAAGTGCTATTTGGTTTGAGTCTTGTATATATAGTAACCTTTTCATCATTAAGTATTGGGAATTTTACGTTTTCGGATCGTAATTCTATATTGCCTCTATGCATAGATTCTACATAGGTTTTGCCTCCTAATTCGCCAATATGGTTTTGCCATTTTTGCAACACAAAATCTTGTCCATAGCCAATAATGTTTGTGGTATAGCTGGTTGCCCAATGGCTGTATGGCAGTTTTTCTTCCACTACCTCAAAACTTAATTGAGCAAAACCAAATTTGCAAACAAAAAGCAATGTTGCTATAACTAATGCTGTTTTTTTCATGATTTGAAGAATCTTAAATTTTATATCTAGTCTTGACTTTTATTCGTCTTCGGGTTTTATGAATTCAGATCGGTATTTTTCTAAAAACTGCTTTTGTCTTTCAATCATTCGTTGTCTTATTTTGTCAATGTCTATAAAGTCTTTGCCGAAATCACTCTTAAAAAAATCGTCATTAAAAAAATGATTACTAAAAAGTGAATCTTTTGTAAAAACATCATCGAATCCTTCATTTTTGAAATGCGAAAAGTTTCTATAGAATTTTGATTCAAATGATTGTAACAAGCTATCCTTATCTAATGAAGATATACCATCCCATTTGCCATCAGAAGACCAAGAATAGATACTGTCATATCTAATTAAATTTCCGTTTTCATCAAATTCCTTTTCAACTTTCCAAGTCCCTTCGGGTTGTTCTGCAACTGTTTCTTCTTTTTTCTGACTGTTACAGCTTAAGCTGAATAAGCCTACCATTAAAAGTAAAATATATGTTTTCATTGTTCTATGTTTTTGGTTATACATCGTTAATACTGTTGGCATGATCATGTTTTGAATATGCCAGATGTTTCATTTAGTTTTATTAATCTATTTTGATGAAACACCTCTGACCGTCGCTCTCCATTTTTATACCATACACATTCCAAAAAGGTGTCATCATTTATAAAACCAAAAATCGGTTCTTTTTTTGACACATATTTTAGCACTTCCATTTTTGGTCTATTTGGGCTTCCTTTTAATTTTACCCAATCACCTGGTTTAAATTTCTTTGGCATGATTAAAATAAGTTAATAGTTGTTAAACGTAAGTGCTCATTAATTTACTGAAATAGTTTTTCGAGATGTAGCAGTATTTCTCTTGCCCACTTTAATATCCAATCGTCCATTTTTCATTTTGGCATCAATTTTTTCAGGATTTGCATTTGAAGGCAATTCAAAGGCCCTGTAAAAAGAATGACTTACAAATTCAGTTCGTATCCAGTTTTTATGGTTCTCTTCATTTTGTGTTTCAGATTTCGCACTAATAGTGAGGTAGTTGTCCTTGACTTCAATTTGTACGTCATCTTTATCTAATCCTGGCAAGGCAATAGAAAGTTCAAACGCCTTGTCTTCATCGCTAATATTGGTGGACGGGATACTTACCATCTCTTCATTTTGACGTTTAGGCAATAGTTTGCCCACAAACTGATCTATAAAAGGTGGGAATTTAATGACTTTGCCTATTTCTTTTCCAAATACTTTCATTTCTAAAAACTATTTTAAGAGTTAGACCTTTTTTTGATAAAGAAAGGGGCTGGCGTTTCAGCCCCAAATTCCTTCGTCAATAAAAAAATAAATTTTGTGATTACGAGATTTTGATGGATCTAGCCGGCTTTTGTTTAGCCTCTTCTTTTTTAGGCAAGTGAATGCTTAAAATGCCATCTTTATAACTCGCATCAATTTTAGAATCATTTACACTTTCTGGTAACGTGAAAGATCTTTTAAACGAAGCATAGCCAAACTCTCTACGCGTATAGTTGTCTTGGTTATTTTCATTTTCATCTTTCATTTCCGTAGAAATTGATAACAATTGATTGTCTAGGTCGATGTGGAAATCGGATTTTTTAAGACCTGGAACTGCCATTTCTACTATAAAAGCATCTGCGCTTTCCTTGATATTTACTTTTGGCAAAGAAATGCCGGTATTAAAGTTTGAAGTAAATACCGATGGGAGGTCGTTAGTGAACATTTCGTCAATCCATTTAGACCAAATAGGAAGGTTTAAGCCTGAATTAGTGTTTGCTAAACCTCGATTTTTAGGAACATTAACTAATGTGGTCATAATAATAAAAATTTAAATTAAACATCATTTCAAATTTGAAATCACTCAGGATTTCACAACTATTTAAGCAAATGAAATGCCAAAGTTTAAAAATGATATTTTTTAAGATGTTCTATAATAAAATGATGCTTTGGGAAGTCTTAAGCACGACATAATGACGCTTATATGCATAGAAAAGCATGACAATATGTCGTGTTTTTCGAGTGCCAATCCTATAAAATCTGACATAATTATAGTCCCATGGTTAAAAATAGTACTACTTCATAATTGGTATTTATTTTGCCATAGATTAAACAAGTTCAATACCGATAAAACCTCCATTAACAACGTTAAACCAATAAAAAATGGAATATAAAGATTATTATAAAATTCTTGGTGTTGACAAAACAGCAACACCAAAAGACATAAAAAAAGCCTACAGAAAATTAGCTGCAAAATACCATCCAGACAAGACACATGGGGATCCGGCGGCCGAAGAAAAGTTTAAAGAAATAAACGAAGCTCATGAAGTATTGAGCGATGCAGAAAAAAGAGAAAAATACGACAGATTAGGCGAAAACTGGCAAGCTTATGAGCAAACAGGAGGAGATTGGAGACAGCATGCCCAATACGGGAATTCAGGACAGGGCAGCACCTACTATTATGAGGGTGATCCTTCAGAATTTTTTGGAGGTCAAGGAGGTCAAGGCGGTTTTTCTAGTTTCTTTGATATGTTCTTTGGTGGCGGGAGTGCTTCAAGAGGTTTTCAAGGACGTTCTCAACGTAGAACAAGACCTTATTCTGGAAGTGATATTGAAGCTGAAATGTCTATAACTTTTACAGAAGCCTATCATGGTAGCAAACGCACATTTGAGCTCGATGGCAAAAAATTACGAATTACCGTAAAACCTGGTTCATATGATGGTCAAAAGTTAAAAATTAAGGGAAAAGGGCGATCAGGAGGCAATGGCGGTAAAAATGGTGATTTGTATATCATGCTCCGTGTGCAACCAGATGCGAGATTTCAACGAAAAGGGAATGACCTTTTGACCACCAAAACCATTGACCTTTACACAGCAATTTTAGGAGGTAAAGTTGAAATACCAACCATTGACGGCTATGTGAACATGACCATACCAAAAGGCACCGATAACGGAAAGACCTTACGCCTAAAAGGAAAAGGAATGCCAAAGTATAATAACCCAAAAACCTACGGCGATTTGTTAGTAACTATAAAGGTGGAAATCCCTAAAAAACTGACAGCTAAAGAGGAAGAATTATTTAGAAAATTAAAAGACATCCGTAAGGGACAAACGGTTTAAAATTTCGAAACTATGAAAGGCAATTTTAAAGATATCATAAATGATGCAAAACCTATTCTGGTAGATTTCTACGCCACATGGTGTGGTCCTTGTAAAGCACAGAGTCCGATAATTAGCGAATTGGCAAAAGAAGTTCAGGATAGCGTTCGGATTATAAAAATAGACATAGATAAAAACCCTCAAATTGCGGAACAATATCAAGTAAGAGGTGTGCCCACATTAGTTTTGTTTAAAAACGGGGCGATGGTTTGGCGCCAATCTGGAGTGCAGAGTAAACAACAATTACAAAAAATTATTGATAAGCATAAATAAGTGAAAAAATGGAAATCATAGTATATCAAAAAAAGTATGAGACAGCAAATGCTATAAAACATTTTATGGATATGTTTTATGGTAAAGAAATGACTTATCTCGCGAGCAATCTTCTCAATAAAGATTTTGATTTGGAAGACATAAATGGGGCGATAAAAAAAGCCATAGTGGCTACCGAAACGCTGCATTTAGAGGTATCGCAGCATTTCAGATCATTATACACACATCGAGAAGGTCAGTTGGTGAAAGATTGTAAGCTCTCTAAATTAGGGTTTGCATTGGTAGTCCTCAATGCCAATCCTAAAAATAAGTATGTGGCAAATTTACAATTGGCTTTGGCAGAAATTTTATTTGAAAATAATTTTGCAACACCAATTAAAGTATAACTACAGAAAATTCATTTAAACCAATATTTGAAATGTTTTTGGCTCTTGTTTTGGATACTATTAAGAGATGGCTCGTCTTGAAATCTGTATGTTGTGAGACACATAAATTAATAAAAAAGCCGATACATTTTGTATCGGCTTTTCCTTTAAAGTGCGGGCGGGGAGACTCGAACTCCCACACCGTGAGGCACTAGATCCTAAGTCTAGCGTGTCTACCAATTCCACCACGCCCGCTGGTAGTCCGATAATTATCGGGATGCAAATATAAACAACATTTTTAAATTGCAAACTTAATGCGCCTTAAAAACATTCTTTTTTATACTTTTGAAAGAAACCATATTTTCACTTCATGAATAATATTAAGAATTATATTTCAGAACACAAAGACCGATTTTTAAACGAGCTTATAGAACTCTTAAAAATCCCATCTATAAGTGCCGATTCTGCATACAAAAATGATGTTTTAAAAACAGCTGATGCCATTAAAATTAGTCTAGAAAAAGCAGGTTGCGATACCGTTGAAATTTGCAAAACCGACGGTTACCCCATAGTTTACGGCGAAAAAACAATTGATAAAAACTTGCCTACCGTTCTGGTTTACGGACATTATGATGTACAACCTCCAGACCCCGTAAATTTATGGCACTCACTACCATTTGAACCTGTAATTAAAAAGACAGAAAAACACCCAGGCGGTGCAATTTTTGCCCGTGGTGCTTGTGATGATAAAGGGCAGATGTACATGCACGTTAAGGCGATGGAATTTATGACCGCTACCAACCAATTGCCATGCAATGTAAAATTTATGATTGAAGGAGAAGAAGAGGTTGGGAGCGCAAATTTGGCAACTTTTGTAAAACACAATCAAGAGAAATTAAAGAACGATGTCATTTTAATTTCAGATACAGGCATGATTGCTAACGATGTGCCTTCAATAACCACAGGATTAAGAGGATTAAGTTATGTTGAAGTAGAAGTTACAGGGCCTAATCGCGATTTGCATTCTGGACTTTACGGTGGCGCAGTTGCTAACCCTATCAATGTATTGACCAAAATGATTGCATCGCTCCATGATGAAAACAATCATATTACCATTCCAGGGTTTTATGATAAGGTAGAAGAGTTATCAAAAGATGAACGTGCCGAAATGGCAAAAGCACCTTTCAACTTAGAAAACTACAAAAAAGCATTAAATATAGATGCAGTTTACGGAGAAGAAGGCTACTCAACCAACGAACGCAACTCCATAAGACCAACTCTAGATGTAAACGGCATTTGGGGTGGTTACACAGGCGAAGGCGCAAAAACTGTCATTGCGAGTAAAGCCTATGCCAAAATTTCCATGCGTTTGGTGCCACATCAAGATTGGGTGGAAATTACCGAATTATTCAAAAATCACTTTGAAAGTTTAGCACCAAAAGGTGTTAAAGTTAAAGTTACGCCACATCATGGAGGTCAAGGTTACGTAACGCCCATTGATAGCATTGGCTATAAAGCCGCAAGTAAAGCCTATCAAGATACGTTTGGCAAAACGCCAATACCACAACGTAGTGGTGGCAGCATCCCAATTGTCGCGCTATTTGAGCAAGAGCTAAAAAGTAAAACCATTTTAATGGGTTTTGGTCTCGATAGCGACGCCATACATTCCCCAAACGAACATTTCGGAATATGGAATTACCTAAAAGGCATTGAAACCATCCCTTATTTTTATAAGTATTTCACAGAATTATCAAAATACTGAAATTATTTTAGCGCATGTAATTTGGGTATTGCCACAAGGATCGGGATATTCGCTACAAATCCTCGGTCGTACCTCCCCGTGGGCTTTTATTCCTATTTTTTTTCATTTTATACTAATAGAATTCATGAACATAAATGTTTCACTACGATCCCTAATATGAGCTTAGGCTTTTTTTATGAAAAATTCGCATTTAAATAACGTTTTAGAACTTAGTCTTGCAACTCTTTTAATAAGTTCTGCGGGAGTTTTAGGCAAGTATATAGACATGCCAGCGGCGGTTATCATTTGGTGGCGATCGTCTATTGCGTTACTTATCCTTTATCTATTTTGTAGGTTTAAAAAAATTAATCTAACTATAAAAAACGCTAAGGACAGAAAAACGTTTTTCTTTAGTGCATTATTTTTAGGTGCACATTGGATTACCTATTTCTATTCCATAAAAATTTCAAATGTTTCAATTGGGATGCTTTCCTTATATACTTTTCCTGCAATAACGGCAATTTTAGAACCTTTATTAACCAAGGCAAAATTTAATAGGGCACACTTGCTTCTGGCTGTTTTGGTGTTTATTGGAATCTACATATTGGCCCCAGAGTTAAATCTAGAAAATTCGCATTTTAAAGGTGTGGTTTGGGGTGTGATTTCTGCCGTTTTATTTTCGCTTAGAAACATAATTTTGAAAAGAGGTTCAGCAGGCTATAACGGTATTATGGTAATGATGTATCAGCTTCTGATAGTTACCGTTTTTTTATTACCTGTGTTATATTTCTTTGACACCTCAAATATAAAAACACAATACCCGTATATTATTATGTTAGCATTAGTTGCAACTGCTATTGGACATTCGTTATTCATTAATAGCTTAAAACATTTTACAGTAAGTTCCGCAAGTATTATTTTAAGCACGCAACCAATTTTTGGTATCATTTTGGCCTATATTTTTTTAAACGAAATACCAACTTCAAACACATTTATTGGTGGCACTTTAATTATTTCTACGGTTATTATTGAGAGTGTTCGGTCTCGAAAATCTTCTTAAAAAGTACTTCTACATTTGTAGAATATGCTTTTTTGCTCTACATTTGTAGAATAAATTCTAATACTGTAGAAGATGCAACTATCAAAAACCGAAGAAGAACTAATGAATCGTTTATGGAAACTAGAAGAAGGGTTCATGAAAGATTTATTAGAAGCCTACCCAGAGCCAAAACCTGCAACCACAACAATTGCAACCTTATTAAAACGAATGACAGACAAAGGATTTATAGCTTATAATTTGTTTGGAAATTCAAGACAATATTACCCGCTTGTAAAAAAGAAAGACTATTTCTCAAAACACGTAAACGGACTCATTAAAAACTTTTTTAATGATAGTGCTTCCCAATTCGCCTCTTTTTTTACCAAAGAAACCAATCTGACAAAAAAAGAGCTGGAAGACCTTAAAAAATTAATCGACAACGAAATCAAAAACAAATAGTCATGTTAGCCATACTATTAAAATCTAGTGCTTGTTTAGCCCTTTTTATGCTGTTTTATAAATTGTGTTTAGAAAAAACTAGCGCACATACTTTTAAGCGGTTTTACTTAATTGCTATCCTTATCATTTCAATGGGCATTCCGTTTATCACTTTTACAGAATACGTGGTAGTAGAAATACAGCAACCACAATTTTCAGATGTTTCTGCACTTCAAAATAATGCAACACCTCAAAATGCTGAAATAAGTGAAACAAAAACAATAGGGGATTATTTACCAACCATTTTATGGACTATTTATGCGCTTGGAGTTATTCTATTTTCTTTCAGATTCTTTAAAAATTTATTCCAACTTTTTTCGAGAATTAGATTGAATCCGAGGCATAAAAACAAAAACTTTATCATTGTTTTATTGGAAGATTTAGTAACACCACATACATTTTTTAAGTACATTTTTCTCAATAAAACAAATTACGAACAAAACAAAATACCTCAAGAAGTATTACTACATGAGCAAACCCATGCCAAACAAAAACATGCTTTGGATATTCTATATATTGAAATACTGCAAATATTATTTTGGTTTAATCCGTTGTTATATTTCATTAAAAAAGACATCAAATTAAACCATGAGTTCTTAGCAGACCGAGCCGTTTTAAATCAAGGTATAGATGCATCAACGTACCAAAACACCCTATTGTCGTTCTCAGCTAACACATCATATTCATCATTGGCAAATGCCATAAATTATTCATCAATCAAAAAACGATTTACAATTATGAAAACACAAACATCAAGAACAGCAAATTGGCTTCGAAGTCTTGTTGTGCTTCCCTTACTTGCAATTCTAATTTATGGGTTTAGTCAAAAAATTACAGTTGAAGAAAGTCAAAATTCAAATAAAAATCAAATTATTGAAGTTACTTTAGAGGAAGGCGAAGGCGCTACTGAAGCTATGATGCAAGAATATAATGATTTCATGGAAAAATATAATGAAGATGATAGAATAGGGCATAGTCAAAGTAGTAGGCTTATGGCAATTTTTAGCCTTATGACTTATGAACAAAGAAGATTGGTCAATGCTCGTTTTAGTAAATTTTTCAAATCTTCTGAAATAAAACCAACTCCAAATCATCCAACTCAAGCAGAATTTGATAGCTGGAAAAACTCTACAGACTTGGTGTTTTTTATTGATGGAGAATATATAAGAAAAGAGGAATTAAATAATTATAATCGACAGGCTATTTATAGCTACTCTAATAGTTTCGCCATAGATAGTGATCCAAACAAAGGAACTTATGAATCAAAACGATACATGTTGAACACAGAAAAAGGACATAAAAAGAATCTTGAAGATTATCGATTAAGAACTTACCAACAATTATTATCAAAGTACAAAAATGAAATTAAAGTATTTTTAAATTCTGATAGGCCTGATAATTCAGAATTAAAAATTTTAAAATGGCAACTAGATGAGTTTTATAGAATGTTAGAGGTTGAAACTTTAGAAAAAGCAAACCTTTTAAAAGCACCAGAAATACCAAATATAAATTCTATAATTAAATCTAAAAAAAGTGATTTTCCAGAAAGAGCAATCGAATACAATACACTAGCTAAAAAGTACAACAATCAGAGTTTAAAAGAGAGAACCCATAAAATTAGAGAAATACAAAGAATGTTCGATCTCTATAAAGCTATGACAAAAGAGGAAAAAGCAAGTTCCGAAGTATTTCCTTATTTTCATCCTAAGACATTAGAACATGTAAAAAAATATGGCTTAAGAGTTTCTAAAAAAACTCAAAAACCAATACACACCTCAAATAATCATCAAATAAGTATTCTTATAAATGAGGACAGACAAATATTTGTGGATAACCAAAAAGTTGAATTCAACCATCTTTCTCAAAAAATTATTGACATTAAAAATCAATTAATGGCTACCAAATATGCCAATAAAGGAGATAATTTTCAAATTAAATATAAATTATTTGTCAAAGTTAAAATTAAAGGGCATGCTACTGAACAATATTTAGCCGATCTTAAAAGTGAAATCGAAAAATCTAAACTTATTGTTTCTTTTATTACTGCTGATTCTGTTTCTCCGATTAAAGATAAAATTAATGATACAATCCAGAAAAAAATTAATATTAGATCGAATGAAGATATAATCTATAACTATAGACAAACAACAAAAATTACTATAGACACTATAAGAACTGACACAAAACATAAAAAATTATAAAAAACAGAACATGAAACAGTACATTTTAATACTAAAAATAGTTTTTCTAGTAATTTGTAGTACAAAATCGGTCCAAGCTCAAACATACTATAAAACCAATAATTCGGATAGAATTTTTACCCAAGACAACTATGAAGATTATAAAAAGAATATTGCAAGTCAGCTTAAAGAAAAGCACGGAGAGGTTACCATTAATGAAAGATTAATTGATAGTATTATTTCTCACGATTCAATTATAAAAACATATAAATTAGACATTAGGATTAAACGCAACCCCAATGGTTCTAGACGCCCAGAAGAAAAAATTTATAGCTATCTCAATAAAGAATTGCCTAATTTCAATTTACAAACTATTGATGGTAAAAACATGTCTTTATCAGATTTAAAAAATAAACCGACAATTATAAATTTTTGGTTTACAAGATGTAAACCTTGTATTGAAGAAATACCTGTTTTAAACAAATTGGTCAAAAAATATTCAGATCAAGTTAATTTCATAGGAATAACCCCAGACAATAAAGAGACGGTAACTCAATTTTTAAAAACACATACATTTAATTATGTACATTTAGTGAACGCTCGTAAATATATTAACGACATTGGTATTCTCGGGTATCCAAAAAATATTTTCATTGATAAACTCGGAGAAATCAAATATATTGAGCGCGGTATTCCCTACTTTAAACAAAATGGCGTAATGAAACTAGGAACAGGAGATGAGTTTGAAAGGTTAATAAAAAAACTTCTTTAGCACAGACAAACTATAATTTTATTACTAGACCTGTCAGGTTTTAATCCCGAAGTGTCGGGACTGACAGGTCTTTTTTATCAATTATTTGTAACAAACCACCCGCTTTAGCGTTCTAATAGTCAGTCAATCAAAAAACAATCCATCATGTTAAAGCACTTTTTCATCATCTGCTCTGGTGCAGATACTTCTATTTTAGACAACTGCTCTCCAGGAGAACAAAACAAATATGCAGGCATTGGGGCGACTGTGTTTTTTACAGCCGTTATGGCATTTATTGCAGGTAGCTATGCACTTTATACGGTTTTTGATAATTTGTTTTATTCTATTATTTTCGGATTAATTTGGGGTTTACTCATCTTTAATTTGGACCGCTATATCGTTTCTACCATTAAAAAAACAGGGAATGTTCTAAATGAAATTTTACAAGCGTCGCCAAGACTAATTTTAGCAATCATCATCGCTATTGTTATTGCAAAACCATTGGAACTTAAAATTTTCGAAAAAGAAATCAATCAGGTTTTATTGGAAGAAAAAAACACAATGACTTTGTCTAACAAAAATCAAATAGCTCAACAATTCACACCCGAGATTGAAACTTTAAACGCTGAAATTAACACACTACAAAATGAAATTATCAATAAGGAAACTGAAGTTAATAATTTATACAGCACCTATATTTCTGAAGCAGAAGGAACCGCCGGCACTAAACTGTTAGGAAAAGGACCTGTTTATAAAGAAAAAAGAGAAAAACACGACGCTGCTTTGGGAGATTTACAAGCTCTCAAAAATGAAAACCGTGCAAAGATTCAAGCCGCTGAAACAAAAATTGCAGATCTAAAAGGCGATTACAATATGCAAGTAATAACTTCCCAACCTATAATCAATAATTTTGATGGTTTAATGGCGCGGATAAGCGCTCTGGATAAATTACCCTGGTTACCTTCTTTCTTTATTTTTCTATTGTTTTTAGCCATAGAAACCGCTCCGATTTTTGCCAAATTATTAGCGCCAAAAGGCAGCTACGATTTTAACCTCGAAGACCAAGAAGATATTGTTAAAAGTGTTATTCTCCAAAACAAAAACCAAAGAGTAGCATTGGTTGATACAGAAAACACAATCAATGACAAAGTTTACACCAACATTGAAAATGATGATGAGCTATATGCATACAAACACAAAAAGGCTCGCGAATTGATGCAATTGCAAGCCGATGCGTTTTACAAAAAGCAGAAAACTGCTTTATAATTATGCTGCTTCGCTTGATTCAAAATGATCGTAAATTTCTTTACAACCTAAACCAATAATTGAAAATTCTTTTTGATCTTTTGCCGCTTGGTAATGTAACTTAGCAAGAACATCTAAACCTTTAGAATCTATAGATTTAAGGTTTTCGATATTTATAGTAAGTTTATCAAACTTAGTATAAGCACTATAAATTTCTTGCTCCAACAATGTTGAAGTATCGCTATTTAAAACCCCGCTGAGGTTGTAAAAATTATTACAAATGGTAATGTTAAGTTTCATGTTAAATTTGGTTTTTCATCGATTAATTTGGTTTTTCATCGATTATTTAGACCGCTAACATACAAAAATATTTTACATTTCGCACAATTTGTTAAAATAAATTCAATCTTGTTAAGATTTGATACCATCAAAAAGAGTTAAAACTACGCTGCTTCGTTAGTTCTAAAATGGTCGTAAAGCTCTTTACAGCCTAAACCCACTATGGCTAATTGTATGTTGTTTTTTAAAGAATTTGAATGTAGGTCTGCCAATGCCTTTACACCAAAACGGTCAACGCTTTCTAAACCTTCAACACTAATAGTAAGATTTTTAAACTTTTTAAACGCTTTTTTAAATTCTGTTTGGAAAATAGCAACATTGTTTTTGTTGAGGTTTCCTTTTAACTTGAAGAAGTTGTTACAACTCGTAATTCTTAAATCCATGATAAATAATTTTTAGTTCGACAATAAATTTGGGCTATTAATAGTCTGATTATGATGTAAATATAAAAGGTTAAATAAAATAACATGTTTTTTTTCGACAAATAGAATTATACTTTGGTTGAAAAATATTTGAGTGTCAATTTCATCGGTAAGTAACATTTTAAACACTAAATTTGATTACTTTTACCTTGAAATATTTTTTTTAAAACCTACTATAATGAAAAAATTAATTGTAATCCTCTGTTTTCTCGCACTAAATACCACGTTTGCCCAAACCTCTGAAAGTGATGATATAAAAGCTATTCATAAAGTCTTAAAAAAGCAGCGCATTGCCTGGTCTGAAAATGATATTGAAAAATATATGGAAGGTTATTGGAAAAGCGATTCTTTGGCGTTTTATGGAAATAAAGGTGTAACCTATGGTTGGGAAAACACTCTGGACCACTATTTAACCTATTACCCAACCGCTGCTTATACTGGTAAATTAAGTTTTAAAATTAATGCCATTACCAAAATTTCAACTGATTCGTATTATGTTTTGGGCGAATTTCACATTAAAAGAGATATTGGTAATGCCGATGGTATTTTTATGTTGGTGTTTAAAAAAATTAATGGACAATGGAAGATTATCGCAGATACTTCTGTTTAAAAGATACCGCTTGGTGTTCTTGATTTTTTCTGATAATTTCTTTATGGTTTATAATAACCTTATCCTCCATGGATTTAAACCCATTTGGAGTATTTAGAAATAGATTACTTGAAACTACTTTAATCTTCTGCAATTCATCAATTACAGACATCGATTTTCTTGCTCGAGATGTCTTAGTTCCTATTTTATATAACACTAAAACTTAGAGCAGTATTATAGTACCTGTTGAGACTTCTATGTTGTAAATAACAAGGTTGATTTTCCTATCCGTCAATATCATTATATGTCTGGCCCAACCTCCCGACATTTCGGGGTGGTAATCTGGCAGGTAGGCAGGCATCAAAAAAATAATTCAAAAAAAAATCCCGAAAATGTTTGGTGTGTTAAAAAATAAATTACATTTGCGCCGCTTTTAGCTGAACACACTTTGAAACCTGTTTCTATGTTCGGGCTTTTGAAAATTAGGAAGTCATATTCAAAAGCAGCTTACAGATTAAGCGACCGAATTTTAAAGCTAACTTCCGTGTCTCCTATACATGCCATACAGCATGAATATGCCTTTGTGCCTACTACCGAGAAGGAATTCCGTATTTGATATTGTTATTTTTTTATTGGCTTAACGTGTAGTTAATACACCAATTACATCTTTAACTTTTATTAAAAAAAACAATACATTGAATACAAAATATTTTGATTTAATCAATCAGACTTATGAATTTCCGCAAGAGGAATTTAAAGTTGATAAGGGGCAGTTGCATTTTCACGACATTGATTTAATGCAATTAACAAAACAGTATGGCGCACCGCTAAAATTTACGTATTTGCCGCAAATATCCAACAATATAAATAAGGCGAAAACGTGGTTTGCAAACGCGATAAAAAAACACGATTACCAAGGGGATTACAATTACTGTTATTGCACAAAAAGCTCACATTTTAAGCATGTTTTAGATACGGCTTTAAAGAACGACATCCATATTGAAACCTCTTCGGCTTTTGATATTGATATTGTGGAGCGTTTAAAGGCCGAAGGGAAAATTACCAATGATACGTTTGTAATTAGCAACGGTTTTAAGCGTGCACAGTACATCACAAATATTGCCCGTTTGATTAATAATGGACATAAAAATGCGATTCCTATTATTGATAATTACGAGGAAATTGACTTACTATCACAAGAAATTGATGGGAAGTTCAATGTTGGAATTCGTATAGCTTCTGAGGAAGAACCAAAATTTGAATTCTACACCTCTCGTTTAGGAATTGGCTACAAGAATATTGTGCCTTTTTACAAGAATCAGATTGCGAATAATGAAAAGGTTGAACTTAAAATGTTGCACTTTTTTATTAATACAGGTATTCGTGATAATGCTTATTATTGGAACGAGCTTTTAAAATGCTTGAAAGTTTATACGAGTTTAAAAAAGATTTGTCCAACGCTCGATAGTTTAAATATTGGCGGAGGTTTCCCCATAAAAAATTCATTGGCTTTTGAGTTTGATTACGAGTATATGGTTGATGAAATTATCAATCAAATAAAACTGACTTGTGAAGAAGAGGGCGTTGATGTCCCAAATATTTTTACGGAATTTGGAAGTTTTACCGTTGGTGAAAGTGGTGGTGCTATTTACGAAGTGTTGTACCAAAAACAACAAAACGATCGTGAAAAATGGAACATGATAAACTCATCGTTCATTACAACCTTACCAGATACTTGGGCGATTAATAAACGTTTTATCATGTTGGCGGTAAACCGTTGGCAAGATAGTTATGAGCGTGTTTTATTGGGTGGTTTAACTTGCGATAGTGATGATTATTACAACAGCGAGCAGCACATGAATGCTATTTATATGCCAAAATATAATAAGGAGAAACCATTATATATCGGCTTTTTTAATACAGGAGCTTACCAAGAAACCATTGGTGGATTTGGCGGATTGCAGCATTGTTTAATTCCGTCGCCAAAGCATATTTTAATTGATAGGGATGCCGATGGAAACATCACCACAGAATTATTTGCTGAACAACAAAAAAGTGAAGACTTACTTAAGATTTTAGGTTACGATTCTAAACCTGAGCATGATTCAGTAAAACCTTTAAATGGCGCATTACACCTAGTGCATAACAATTACGATAATCAATAAAATGAAGACTACATACGCTGGAATTCCAGAAGAATTAGCAAAATTAGAACAAGCCAAAATTGTTTTAATCCCTGTGCCTTATGATGGTACAAGCACATGGCAAAAAGGATCTGATAAAGGGCCTCAAGCTTTTTTAGAAGCTTCGGAAAACATGGAGCTTTATGATATCGAAACCGATACGGAAGTGTATCAACAAGGTGTGTTTTTAGCTGATGCCGTTATGGAAAATGCATCGCCAGAAACTATGGTTGATGCGGTACATAAAGCCACGAAAAAATACATCAAGAAGAATAAGTTTGTAACTGTTTTTGGTGGCGAACATTCTATTTCTATTGGAACTATTCGTGCATTTAACGAGATGTTTCCAAGTTTGACGGTGTTGCATATTGATGCACATGCAGATTTGCGTAAGGCATATGAAGGTTCTACTTGCAATCACGCTTGTGCGGTTTATGAAGCGAGCCAAAACACCAATTTAATTCAAGTTGGGATTCGTTCTATGGATATCATGGAAAAAACGGTTATGGACATGGAGAAAACCTATTTCGCCCACGATATGGCTGTAGATGATACATGGATGGATTCGGCTATCGATCAAATGACCGATAATGTATTTATCACGTTTGATTTAGATGCATTCGATCCTTCAATTTTACCCAGTACGGGAACTCCAGAACCAGGCGGTTTATTATGGTATGAAACATTAGAATTCTTGAAACAGGTATTTGAAGAGAAAAATGTAGTAGGATTTGATATTGTGGAGCTTTGCCCGAATAAAAAAGAAAAATCCTCAGACTTTTTAGCGGCTAAATTATATTATAAAATGTTAAGCTATAAGTTTATGAATGATGATGCAGCAGACGAATACGATAATGCATTTCAAAAAACAGAACAAAAAAAGAACACTTTAAAATTTACTGACGATGACAACTACTAAAGGCCCAATTTCTCAATTTATAGAAACACATTATTTACACTTTAATGCAGCCGCTTTAGTGGATGCGGCAAAAGGGTATGAAGCGCAATTAGATAATGGTGCAAAAATGCTGGTATCTTTAGCGGGCGCCATGAGTACAGCGGAATTAGGTAAGAGTTTTGCGGAAATGATCCGTCAGGATAAAGTGCATATCATTTCATGTACAGGTGCGAACTTAGAGGAAGATATCATGAATTTGGTGGCACATTCACATTACAAACGTATGCCTAATTATCGCGATTTAACCCCACAGGAAGAGTGGGATTTGTTGGAAAAAGGATTAAACCGTGTGACGGATACTTGTATTCCAGAACACGAAGCATTCCGTAGATTGCAAGAACATATTCATAAAATCTGGAAAGATGCCGAAGCTAAAGGCGAACGCTATTTACCACATGAATATATGTACAAAATGCTATTGTCTGGTGTTTTAGAGCAGTATTATGAAATTGATATAAAAGATTCCTGGATGTACGCTGCAGCGGAAAAAAACCTACCTATAGTTTGCCCTGGATGGGAAGATAGTACGATGGGAAATATTTTTGCAAGCTACGTTTTAAAAGGCGAATTAAAAGCAAGCACCATGAAATCTGGTATTGAGTATATGACGTTTTTAGCAGATTGGTACACCGATAATTCATCAAAAGGCATAGGCTTTTTTCAAATAGGAGGTGGCATTGCTGGCGATTTCCCAATATGCGTAGTGCCAATGCTGTATCAAGATATGGAACGTACAGACACACCGTTTTGGAGTTATTTTTGTCAGATTTCAGATTCAACAACCAGTTACGGTTCGTATTCAGGCGCAGTCCCAAATGAAAAAATCACTTGGGGAAAATTAGATATCAATACACCAAAATTTATTGTTGAAAGTGATGCAACTATTGTTGCGCCTTTAATTTTTGCTTATCTTCTCGGTCAATAATCATGGACATAAAAAAAATTGAAAATATAGAATTAAAGTACCTCACAGTTGGTGATTTTGAGGAATTAAAAGCAGCAACTTTAGAGTCTTACGGTGGTGTCCTTGATTCCTATTGGAAAAAAGATCACATCCAGAAATTAACCACCATGTTTCCAGAAGGGCAAGTGGTTATTAAAATTGATGGAAATTTGGCAGGTTGTGCCTTGTCGCTTATTGTAGATTATGATAAGTTAGACGATAATCATACCTATGCTGATATTATTTCAGGTGAATCATTTAAAAATCACGATCCCGAAGGCGATGTATTATATGGTATTGATGTTTTTATAAAACCAGAATACCGTGGTTTGCGCCTTGGACGACGACTTTATGATTATAGAAAAGAGCTTTGCGAAAATCTAAATTTAAAGAGCATTGTGTTTGGAGGTAGAATGCCAAACTATCATAAAAACAAACAGTTTTCACCAAAAGAATACATTGAAAAAGTAAAGCGTAAAGAAATTCACGACCCTGTTTTGAATTTTCAAATTTCAAATGATTTTCATCCGGTACGTGTGATGAAAAATTATTTAGAAGGCGATACGGCATCAAACGAATATGCAGTTTTAATGGAATGGGATAATATTTATTACACCAAACCTAGTAAAAAAGCAGCTTCAGTAAAAACAGTTGTAAGGCTTGGTTTGATACAATGGCAAATGCGCCCGTATAATACCTTGGAAGATTTAATGCAACAAGTGGAGTATTTTATAGATAGTGTGGCTGCCTATAGATCAGATTTTGCGGTGTTTCCAGAGTTTTTTAATGCCCCTTTAATGGCAGAGTTTAATCATTTGCATGAATCTCAGGCCATTAGAAAATTAGCGGAACACACGCAGACTATTGTTGAAAAATTAAAACAGTTGGCCATCTCCTATAACATCAATATTATTTCCGGAAGTATGCCAGAAGTGGTAGATGATAAATTATATAATGTAGGTTATTTATGCAGAAGAGACGGGAGTTTTGAGCGTTACGAGAAAATTCACGTGACACCAGATGAAGCTAAAGTTTGGGGTATGCAACGAGGTAATACATTACAAACCTATGATACCGATTGTGGTAAAATCGGGATTTTAATTTGTTATGATTCAGAGTTTCCAGAATTATCACGATTGCTGTCAGATGAAGGTATGGATATCCTCTTCGTTCCCTTTTTAACCGATACCCAAAACGGCTATTCTCGTGTTAGACTTTGTGCGCAAGCAAGAGCTATAGAAAATGAGTGTTATGTCGCCATAGCAGGTAGTGTGGGCAATTTGCCAAACGTGAATAATATGGACATTCAATATGCACAATCGGCGGTTTTTACGCCATGTGATTTCTCGTTTCCTAGCAGCGGCATTAAGGCAGAGGCGACACCAAATACAGAAATGATATTGGTTGCCGATGTCGATTTGAGTTTGTTAAGAGAACTCCATTCGTTCGGCGCCGTTAAAAATTTAAAGGACAGAAGAAAAGATTTTTATGATGTTATTCGTGTTAAATAATCAGAAATAGTATCTTTAACTTAAACTAACTTTTTTACCCATAAAATGAAACATAGAAATGATAATTTGAAACGCGTAATTGTAGATTTCAAAAAGTTAACGCCAGAAATCTTAGCATTATTAGTTGCAAAATACCCTGATGGTTATGATGATGATCAAATTATATCCTTCAAAAATCAGCATAATGAGTTGATTGAGGCTGTTGAAGTGATTACTGAAGACACGAAGTATTTGGTGAAAGTAAGTACCAAACTAGAAGTGACCATGGAAAATTATGATGTTGATGATTATGAAGATTTTGAAGATGATGATCCAGAGGCAGTACAACCTCCAGATATAGTGGACGAAGATTCAGAAGAAGATTAATAACTTTATATTTTAATATTATGAGAACAGCCGCTTTTAAATCCTACAAAGACGGTTATTACAATTTTTGGTTTGAAAATGGCGAAGAACTGGCTTTTGAAGAAGTGCACCCTCGCGTTTTAAAACAATTTGATTTAAAAAATGACGAAAGCTTAATTGATAAAGATTTCAGAATTACGTTTATTGAAGACGGAACTGATGATGAGCCTATCTACAGAGTAGAAAGCTTGAAACCTCTTTAGTAAAATGTTTTATGTATATTTATAATGGCATGTTTTTTGAATTAAATAGAATCTAAAATAACACATAATAAGATGAAACCAAGATGATTAAAAATAATCATTAGGCTTAAAAGAGAATGATTATTTTTCTCATCATGGTTACATATGTCGAATTAAAAAAATAAAAATAAACAGATGAAAACTAAAAAAATTATTGTATTAAGTGGACTGGTTCTATGCCTGTTATCCCTTTCAAGTTTTAAATCTACTGAAAATACTGATGAAATTATTTCGGATGCTCTAGTTCAGGAAGGGTTTATAGTTTATGCCACTTTTGATGGTAAAGAGGACTATGGTTATAATTTTATAACAACCGATAAAGAAGGGGAAGAGCATACGCTTACATTTCAAAAAGTAGAAGATGCTGTGTTAAAGACTTTTGATTTGAATTCTGATGCTTTTGTAAATACTAAATTCAAAATTACTTTTAATAGAGATGTTAAGGTTTCAAAAGATGAACATGGTAACGAAGACGAAGATGAAGTAAACACAATAACTATGTTAGAGAAGTTATAGGTTGTAATACTGAATTTAACTTTTTTAAATAAAATTTAGGCTTCCAATTTGGGAGCCTTTTTTATGAATACTTCCCAAATAAACACACCGTAAACAACCATATATTCTAGTGCAATAATCCATAGGTTTTCAGATTTATCGGCTTTATTGAGGTTTATATACGCCAGATAACTCAAAATAATCATAAAACTCCAAACCAAGGGAAACTTGTATTTTGTAAATACAGATAATATTAAAAGCGTAGCCACATACCAAGGATGAACAGTTGTAGTTGTGAAATAGTAAAACGATAGTACCAATAACATCGCCGTTATGAGCTCAATTGGTGTTTTGTTGTTTCTAAAGAAGGTTAAAATCAAAACAAAAAGGATAACGATAATTGGAGTTGTTTTTCCAATTATAGCAATTTCGTTATAGCCCCTAAAGGTGTACCCGATTTCTCTGGCTATATAGTATAAACTACCATTAAACTCAAAATTCTGAAACCATAGCGCCACAGTTTTTGAGTAATTATTTATAAATTCAGAGGAATAAAAAGGCGCAAAAAGGAGCAGAGTGGTAAATATTAGAATGCTGTAAAATCCAATTAGCTTAGTCATTCCCTTCATGACGTCATTGCGAGGAGTAAGCGACGAAGCAATCTCATTCTTAGGTGAAGAAGCCACACGGTTCGCAATGCCGTCATCATTGTCCCCTTGAGGGGACTTTAGGGGTGTTTTTGTTGATTTTGCTAATCTTCCCGAAACAAACCATTGCCAAAACAAAGGTAAAAATATCAAAGGAATCAGTTTCACAGAAATTGATAGCGCCAAAACAATTGCAGCCCAATACCATTTTCCAACAAGCAACAAATACAAACTCCAAATTAAAAAGAAAATCATCACACCTTCAAAATGAAGATTTCCAGTCAATTCAATAATAATAAACGGATTGAGGATATACCAAAAGATGTTATGAGCTGGAATTTTCAGTTTCTCTAAAAGCTTTTTGCCAAAATGGAGCGTTCCAAAATCAGCAGCAATAATAAGCAGGCGCATCACGACTACGGAGCCTAATATACTTTTACCCGCAAATAATCCAGCAATTACAAAACAGAGTTGATTGATAGGAGGGTAATTCGTAAAATGGCTTGCATTTAAGTCGCCCATGCCTTCCCGAAGTTCTAAAGTTTGGGCAACAGGAAATTGATCTTGATTTATAAAAGATTCCACAGTATATAAATAAGGGTTAAACCCTTCCAAAATCATCCGTCCGTCCCAAATAAAGCGGTAAAAATCTTGGGATAAATTGGGGGTGGCTAGGATAAAAATGGCCCGAAACCCGAAAGCTAGATAGGTTAAAAATGAGGTGTTACTCTTAAAACGCTGCACCAGTTTATAGAACAAAACAAACAACGCAGCATAAAGCATAATGAGTTTTGCATAATCGGTTCTCACTAAATCGTATGCAAATGCCCAATAGAATATGATGCTTGATAAAGCCAACAATAACGGCGTTTTATTAAGTTTTAGAAAAGCTGGGTTTAAAAGCATGTGGTAAATATATAATTATTTGTTTGTCTTAAGTAAATGATTTTACTTACTTGGGTTTGCAGCTAAAATTGGCTAAATTCGTTTAGCTGAAATAAAAGAGGTATTTAAAAATTATGGGAGCAGGAACATTTTCTCAAATTTATATTCAGGTAGTTTTTGCTGTTAAAGGCAGAAATAGTCTAATTAAATCTGATTGGGAAGACGAGTTATACAAATATATTACAGGCATTGTTCAAAATAAAGGGCAAAAAATGTTAGCAATAAATGGCATGCCCGATCATATTCATATTTTAATAAGCTTGAAACCGAGTTGTTGTTTGTCAGATTTAGTCAGGGAAATAAAAAAATCATCCAATAAGTTTATTATGGAAAAGAAGTTTTCAAGATATTCTTTTTCTTGGCAAGCGGGTTATGGTGCGTTTTCATATAGCCATTCAGCATTAGATAATGTAATTGCTTATATAAACAATCAAAAAGAACATCATAGAACAAAATTGTTCAAAGAGGAGTACAAAGATTTTTTAGAAAAGTTTCAAATTGAACATAAAGATGATTATTTGTTTGAATGGATTGAATAGAGAAGAATCCTGCGGATTCAAATAGGTATATAATTGGTTAGAAAAGAATCCGAAAGATTCAAATATGTATAGAAAATCAAAATAGCGATATGTTCAATGCGGCCTTTGGGGGCCTAACAAGAGAATATCAATTTTATGTATAAATATTTAATCCCTTTGGGATAGCACAGAGCAAATCATAGGTTCAGGAATAAAAGAGAACCCAGAGGGTTCATATATCTATAGCCAAAAGGATATGTTTAATGCGACCCTGACAGGGTCGAATAAATAAACACCAATTAAATCTATAAAGAAGTCATCCCTTTGGGATAAAAAAGGATAAAAGAAGATTGTTTATTTGAATGGATATAGTAAAAAAGAATCCGAAAGATTCAAATATATATATATAAAATCAAAATAGCGATATATTTAATACTTTCGGGGTCTGACAAAAGAATATCAATTTTATCTATAAATATTTAATCCCTTTGGGATAACACAAAGCATATCATAGGTTCAGGAATAAAAGAGAACCCGGAGGGTTCAAATATGTATAGCCAAAAGGATATGTTTAATGCGACCCTGACAGGGTCGTATAAATAAACACCAATTAAATCTACAAGGATGTCATCCCTTTGGGATAAAAAAGGATAAAAGAAGATTGTTTATTTGAATGGATATAATAAAAAAGAATCCCAAAGATTCAAATAGGTATAGAAAACAAAATAGCGATATGTTTAATACGACCCTTTCAGGGTCGAACAAACAAGCTTAAATTCAATCTATAAATATGTAATCCCTTCGGATAAACAGAAATTAAAAACAGGTCTGTTAATAACAATTATAGGCAATATTATGGTTGAATAAAGCCTCTAGAGTATTTAAACGCTAAGAAAGGGTTAAGCTTATGAAATTAGATGACTATTTAAAAAAACAAAGTGATTAATGTATAACATATTAATTTTTAAAGGTTTAATTGAATTCTGTGCAAATATTTTAATAGAATAACATACTTAGTAAAATTCTATATATAGATATTGAAACAAACAAGCAAGGTCATATAGAAGACCTTGGAGTGCTTTTTAACGGTCTAGAGTTACATGAAAAAAAAGTTCTAAATATTGAAAATTGGATAAAAAAAGTTGAATATATATGTGGACATAATATTGTTCAACATGATATACCCATAATTGAAAGAGTTTTAGGGGACGAAATTTTCAGAAACAAGAAAATTATAGATACATTATTATGGTCTCCAATTTTATTTAGTGATAATCCTTATCATAAATTAGTGAAAGGCTACAAAATAGTTAATGATAGTGATTACAACAATCCTTTGTCTGATTGTAAATTGACTAAACAATTATTAATTGATGAACTCAATAAATTCAATGAGTTAGATACGAATATTCAAGAAATATATGCCTATTTACTTTCTGGTTCAAGTTCCCATAAAGGTTTTTTAGAACTAATGAATTACCAATCGAAGACATTAAATACCAGCCCTGAAATTGAAAAGTTATTTGAAGATAAAATATGCAAAAATTCTGACATATTGCAAATTTCAAGAGATAAACCTATAGAATTGGCCTATGCTTTTTCGTTAATAAACACCAAAGAAGATAAATCTGTATTAGCTTATTGGGTTCATAAATCGTATCCTAAAACACAAAAGGTTTTAGATAGCTTAAGGTTTAGTTATTGTAATGATACTAATTGTGCTTACTGTGATAAAAATTTAAATCCTAGAAAAGCATTGCAACGCTATTTTGGCTATGAAGATTTTAGAAGGTTTGATGAATATGAAGAAGTTAGTCTGCAACAAAAAACAGTTCAAGCAGGTTTGTCTTCAAAATCATTTGTTGCAGTATTTCCAACAGGAGGAGGCAAATCGCTGACGTTTCAGTTGCCCGCCTTAATGAAAGGTACATTGACACGTCAACTTACTATAGTTATTTCGCCTTTGGTCTCTTTAATGAAAGACCAAGTTGAAAATCTTGAAAAACGTTTTGTCATTACCAAAGCGGTTGCTATTAACGGTTTATTGTCTCCACTAGAGCGTCAAGAAGCCATTGAACGCGTTGAGAATGGCGATATCCAATTGCTTTATTTATCGCCAGAATCGTTGCGTTCGCCTACAATTCACAGAATTATAAAACAGCGTTCTGTCGCTAGGTTTGTTATAGATGAAGCACATTGCTTTTCTTCTTGGGGACAAGATTTTAGAGTAGATTATTTATATATAGCAGATTTTATTAGAAGTATCCAGGAAGAAAGAATGTATGAAAATATTCCTGTGTCGTGTTTCACAGCAACTGCAAAACCTCAAGTTATAGAAGATATCAAATCATATTTTAAATCAAAATTGGATATTGAATTAGATGAATATATTACAAGAATTGGTAGAAAAAATTTAAAATACGAAGTAATTCAAGTTGAAGATTCTAGCAATAAAATGACAACGTTACTTTCTCTTTTGGGACGTTGTGAAAAACCTGCAATAATTTATGCTTCAAGAACAAAAAAAGTAGAAGAGATAAGTGAAGTATTGGAAAAAGCAGGTTTTGGGGCCACATATTTTCATGGCAAGTTGGATAAAGATGATAAAAAAGAAAGAATGGATGCTTTCATGAATAATGACAAAGAAATTATTGTGGCGACTTCGGCATTTGGTATGGGAGTTGATAAAGATGATGTTAAGGCTGTTATTCATTATAATATATCCGATTCTTTGGAAAATTATGTGCAAGAGGCAGGTAGGGCAGGAAGGGATGAGAAAATCCAAGCAAAATGTTACATTTTATTTAATGAAGATGATTTGAACAAACACTTTCTTTTGTTGCAACAAACTAAAATAAACCAAAAGGAAATTCAACAAATTTGGCAAGGACTTAAATATTTATCAAAATATAGAAAAACAAAAAGTATTAGCAATTCTGCCCTTGAAATTGCCCAAAAAGCAGGTTGGGATACCGAAATAATGGAGTTGGAAACTAAAGTTAAAACATCTATTGCGGCTCTGGAAGATCAAGGCTTTTTAAAACGCAAACAAAATTCTTCAAGAGTTTTTGCCAATAGCTTGATGGTGCCAAATATTAAAAAGGCTCTTGAAAAAATACATCAACAAAAAGAATTGCCAGAAACATTAGTACAAAATTGTTCTAGAGTATTACAGCGTATTATTAAAGATGACGAATGTAGAGTCGATTATTTAGCTGATATAACAGGGTTAAAACTTCGACAAGTAAGAGAGGTCATAGAAACTTTAAGAGATTTAAAAATTCTTGGAGATGCTAGAGATTTAACTGCTTTTATAGATATTACGCAATCAAAAAATAATTCAAAAAAAATACTAGAACGTTATCTTAAAATTGAAACTGGTCTTAGAGATATTTTAAAATCGAATATAAAAATATCAATGAGACAGTTAAATCAGAATTTAATTGATAATGGTATTGAAAACACTTCGGTTGATGCCATCAAGAATATTCTTAACTATTGGGAAATAAGGAGTTTTATTCAAAAAAGACGTACTGATAGGGAAAATGACCTTTACCAGATAAAGATTAAAGAAGGGGTCGATTTAAAAAGTGATATGGAATGGCGGCACGAATTGTCTATAGATATTTATGAAATTCTAGAAAACCTTCAGCCAAAACAAAAAGCAAATAAGTCTTTGGATGAAAAGAAAGATTTACCAGTTTCTTTTTCAATGTTAGAATTGAAAAATTCCAATCAACTTTTTGGTAACATTAAAGAGGAAGATATCAAACGTTACGAAAAAGCTTTATTGTTCCTGAATCAGATAAAATCTATAAAGCTAGAAGGCGGCTTTATGGTGTTTTATAATAGATTGAATATTGAAGATATTAATAGTTCTATACCTCGATTTACCATCGAGAATTTCAAAAAAATGGATGAGCATTATCATCATAGAACGGAACAAATTCATATTGTTGGTGAATATGCTAAAAAGAAAATGCAAAATTATGAATCGGCACTTTCTTATGTAAACGATTATTTTAGTCTGCCTTACGAAGAATTTTTAGCTAAGTATTTTCCAAGACGAAAAAAAGAGATTGGTACACCATTAACACCCAAGCGACATAAAGAAATTATAGGGGATTTAGATACGTTTCAGGCACGAATTGTTAACGACGGAAGGTCTGAAAATATACTGGTGTTAGCGGGGCCAGGTAGTGGAAAAACCAAGGTACTCGTACATAAAATAGCTAGTTTATTACTGTTAGAAGACATAAAACCTGAACAATTTTTAATGTTAACATTCTCCAAAGCTGCATCCTTGGAGTTTAGAGCGAGAGCTAGAAAACTTGTTCCAGAGCACTCTGGACTTATTAAAATAACAACTTTTCATGGTTTTTGTTTTCAACTATTGGGGCAATTAGGAGATTTAAAGAAATCAGAAAATGTAATTCAAGATTGTATTGCCGCCATTAAAAGTGAAGATATTGATATTTCATCAATTATAAATAAAAGCGTATTACTTTTAGATGAATTTCAAGATGTAAATCAAGTGGAATGGGAATTAATACAGACGATAATCAAAAAAGCAGAAAACATAAGAGTTATTGCTGTTGGGGATGACGACCAGAATATTTATGGCTTTAGAGGTTCTTCAAATAAAAATATGCTAGCGTTTAAGCATAAATATAATGCCACACAATATTCGTTGATAAAAAATTATAGGAGCAGTTTGTCTATAGTGGAGTTTAATAATGAACTCCTCAAAAGAATACCAAAACGCTTAAAAAGTCAAAACTTAGAGTCTCATAAAAAGGAAGTTTCATCTAAAATAAAATTAATTAAATACAATGGTTCTTATTTAGAAGAATCTCTGGTTGAACAAGTGATTTTAGATGATTATTCAGGCACTAGAGCAATTTTAACAAGGACAAACAAACAAGCTTTAATGCTCAGTACTTTCCTAAAAGATGCTGGGCAAAAAACAAAATTAATTACAGGTTTAGAAGGTTTTAGACTTGATCAACTTTTTGAATTAAGGTCTTTTACTGAATTTATTAAACAGGAAACCAATGAAACAGGAATCATTTTCAACAGTATATGGGAAAAAGCCAGACAAAATTTTAAGGAAAAGCATGCGTCTAGCATGCACCTAAAAACCTGTATAAGCATCATCGATAAGTTTGAATTAGAGTATAAAAATCAAAAATATTTAATTGATTGGTACGAATACATTCGAGAGCTAAAAATGGAAGATGCCGTAAATGCTGATGCCAATGTAATAGTTATTTCAACAATGCATAAAGCCAAAGGCAAAGAATTTGATCATGTTTATCTTCTGTTAGAGGACTTTAATTTTAATACTATAGAATCTAAACGAGTGCTATATGTTGGTTGCTCAAGAGCCAAAAAAAGTTTGCAAATACATTGCAATTCAAATTTCTTTAACGACTTCAAAACAGACAAACTGGAAACAATAAATTTTGAAGGCAAAACCGAACAACCAAAATATTTTGAATTAATATTAGGGCATAAAGACATCAATTTAGGTTCTCAAAAATATATTCATGCATTAAATAGAATCAAAAACCTAAAATCTGGAGATATTCTTAAAAGAGACACAAAAGAATTTCCGAATGGTACAGCTTTAGGTTTAGCTAATATAAATGGAGGAAATGTGCTTTTCTTTTCAAGAGGGTTTATTAATAAAAAATACAATGTCTTTTTAAAAGATAATTATCAATTAAGGGCTGCAAATGTAGAGTATATAGTATACTGGTATGATGTTGAAGAAGAGAAAGAATATAAGATAATTTTGCCAAGATTGAAGTTTAAGAAGTAAGTTATTCTTGTCACACCTTCGACAACAAAGACTTAAAAAACACATATCCAAACCCCATAAAAAGCATCAAGTGAAAAGGGAACAGTCCAAAATCGCCACCTTGATCGCCAACGACAAATGCGCTATACATTCCGAAGCCAAAATATGCCATTAGTAAACCTTCAAAAATAACGTGGACAGATACCGTTTTTTTGATGTATTTATTGTTTTTAAAATTGTCTTTATACTTACTAATATTGAATTTTGGGGTGCGTACAAATTCACTTTTTTTACCCAAATGTCCTTCTAGAACGGCAATGGAATTATGTAGCGAAAAGCCCATTGCTATAGAAAAGAACACGAAAAACATGCCGATATAATTCATGAAGTTTTTTATGCCACCACCGTATATGTTTCGGTACATGACCCAGTAACATACAAAGAAAATCACGGTGCTTAGAACAAAGAAGCTCATCACGATGAAGTAGGGTTTTAAATGTAAATATTCGTTCTTGATGTACAGCATTGGGATACTTAAAACAGCAACGATAAGAATGTTTAAAAACATGGTGCTATTAAGTAAATGGAGCAGACCGTGTACTTTTGTTTTTGCCGAAATATTTTCGCTTTTCAATACGCGCCACATCATTTTACGGAAATTTTCGGCACCTCCCTTATTCCACCTGAATTGTTGTGAACGTGCTGCGCTTATAACGATGGGTAATTCGGCAGGGGTTTCTACATCTTCTAGGTATTTAAACTTCCAGTTTTTTAATTGCGCTCGGTAACTCAAATCTAAATCTTCTGTGAGTGTGTCGCCTTCCCAATTTCCTGCATCTATAATGCATTCTTTGCGCCAAATACCTGCGGTACCATTAAAGTTTATGAAATGCCCTTTACTATTCCGGCCTACTTGCTCTAGTGTAAAATGTGCATCGAGTGCGAAGGCTTGAATTTTTGTGAGTAAGGAATAATTACGGTTAATGTGTCCCCAGCGGGTTTGAACAACTCCAATTTCTTCATTCTTAAAATAGGGGATGGTTCGTTTTAACCAATCTTTTTGAGGTAGAAAATCGGAATCGAAAATAGCGATATACTCGCCTTTGGCATCTGCTAAACCTTCTTTTAATGCGCCTGCTTTAAATCCGGTTCTTATAGTTCTGGTGATGTGTTTTATATCTAAACCTGTGGCTGCTAGTTTTTCTACGTGTTGCTTTGTGCTTTCTACGGTTTCATCTGTAGAATCGTCTAAAACTTGAATTTCTAACTTGTCTTTAGGATAGTCAATTTCTGCGATATTATCTAACAAGCGCTCCATAACATACATTTCGTTAAAAACGGGAAGCTGTATGGTTACATAGGGGATTTCATTAGGTTTGGATAAATCGAATTTCTGGCATTTATCAGTATTCTTTTTAGAGTTTAAATAGTTGAATAGCAGATTTAACTGTGCTAAAGCGTATAGGAAAATAAGCAAGAGTGCAATGGTATAAACTACTATTATAACGCTATCTAGATACATTATTTAAAACTGTATTTGAAAATCCAACTCAATATTTTTATGCCTGCAAATATAGCACCTTTTGCCGTTCCTGAAACTTTAGAGACACCTATTCTGTTTCTATAGTTTACTGGCACTTCGGTATATGTTAGTTTTTGCTTAATGGCTTTTAATTGCATTTCTACGGTCCAGCCATAGGTTTTGTCTTCCATGTTGAGTGCCAAGAGTTTATCGTATTTAATGGCTCTAAAAGGACCTAAGTCTGAAAATTTTGCGCCAAAAAATAATTTCATTAAGGAGGTTGCTAACCAGTTGCCAAATATTTGCGGAACGGTCATAGAACCCTCTTGACGTAGTCGTTTTATTCTAGCACCAATTACAAAATCTATATCATCGTTTAGTATTGGAGCGACTATTTTAGTGAGTTCTTCGGGGTAGTCGCTATAATCCCCATCTAAAAAAACGATGATATCTGGAGTGATGGTTTTTTGAGCGACATAATCCATACCTTTTAAACAGGCGTAGCCATAACCTCTGTTTTTTTCTGTTAAAACAGTTGCACCCGCTTTTTTTGCATTTTCTTCTGTGGCATCGTTAGAATTATTGCTTACTACAATAATTTCATCCACAATATCAGGAATATCTTTGATAACGCTCGCAATAGAATCGGCTTCATTATAGGCTGGAATGATGACGTTTATTTTGGTCATTTTAAATCTTTAAGGTTGTTTTCTTTTCTGAAAGACCTGAAATTGGTCCATTTTTTTAATCGTTTTCCAGCTTTGTAACGACTTGCTGCCACTAGTTTTTCATTTTGGTACATTAAACAATAACCATTTTTCATATTGTCTTTTAATTGACATTTATGGTTTACTTTTTCCATATCGTCATAAAATAACCACCAGTCATTTTTTTTACCATCAACGAAATGCCCCTCACTTTCCTTTGTGCCATTTTCGCGGTAAAAGTACCAATATTTTATAGGTTGCCCATTTTTAAAATGACCTTCTTTTTTTATCTTTCCGTTAGAATAATAAAACGTCCAGTATTTTATTTTAATACCGTTTTCGATCCATCCTTCAGCTTTAATGTTCCCGTTTTCGTAAAATTCTTTTTGGTATTTCTGTTCCACGGAAGCGTTAAAACTTATGATTATTGCTATTATGAAGATTAAGTGTTTCATTTTAAATATTTTGTTACACAGCAGTCTCAGTCTCAGTCTCAGTCTCAGTCTCAGTCGCAGTCGCATTCTCAGTCGCAGTCGAGTCTCAGTTTTCAGTAGCATTATATTTTAATCCGTGCAAACCCGTGATCCCGACGCTTCAGGACGTGTCTTCTTTCTCTGCGAAATTCTGTGTCCTTCTGATCAACTCTGCGAAATAGCTCCACAAAGTTGCTCAACTGAAAACTGAGACTGCGACTGAAAACTTATTCCCTATTCACTAAATCCATCAAATCCACATCATTCCCCAGTAAAACATCAGTTGGATTGATGCGTCCTTCTAATGGCCCATTCTCCAATTTTAAAACCCCTCTAGGGCACACCGCAGCACAAACACCACAACCTACACAACTGGCGCGTATAATATTTTCGCCTTTTTGAGCATAAGCGCGAACATCAATTCCCATTTCACAGTAGGTGGAACAGTTGCCACAGGAAATACATTGTCCGCCATTTGTAGTAATCCTAAAACGTGATTTAAAACGCTGTACTATACCTAAATATGCTGCTAACGGACAACCAAAACGACACCACACACGATTCCCGAAAATAGGATAAAACCCTGTGCCAATAACACCCGCAAACCAAGCACCGATCAAGAAACTATAAGTATCCTTTATCCATTGAGATTTAATGCCTAAAAAGGATTGGGTGCCGCTGAAATAACAATAAAGTGTTACCAATGTCATGACCAAGGAAAACAATAAAACAGAGTGGACTAACCAACGCTCCAATTTCCAAGCATTCAAACTTTTATCGGAATGTTGTCTGTAGGGGTCGCCCAATGTTTCGGCTAAGCCACCACATCCGCACACCCAAGAACAGTACCATCGTTTTCCGAAGAAATACACCATTACAGGTACGATAACCAGGGTTAAAACAATACCCCAAACCAGTATGAATAAACCTATGGCGCCACTATCACGAAGACTGTCCAGATTCCATTCAAAAAAGAAATCGTAATCTAACGGGAAGGCGTTTTTAAAATCGTATCCAGGCATGTTCAAACTGATCATAATTTCTGGAATTAGAAACGCAAATACAATCTGAAAAAACAACACCGATGTGGTACGAATGATTTGGTATTTGTTATGCCTATATTTAATATACATACGCACCGCCATAACTAGCATAACCACACAGTATAAAAACCCATATACAAACCATTGGCTTGCGGGACCGCCGTTTAGGAATTCACTAATCGGGTCTAAAATAAACGTCCAGTTTACAACATAATCTGCATAGAAATAAAGCGCAAGGTAAAATAAGACCAAATATACCAGCACTAACCACGCAATCCATCCACGATTGGTGCTTGCTTTATGGTAAATGCCATTATTTTTAATTCCAGGTTTTCCGAGCAGAACTAGATTGGGGAAAATAAATAACAATGCACCAATAATGGCCAAACCAAACGTAAGCCACCACATGACTCCAGCATTTTCCTTTACAAACCCTGATCCTGCTATTTTTGCAATTTCATAACTCAACGTATGGGGCTTTCCGTAAATTTTATACTGGTATTGTTCCCCTTTTTTATCCCAGTTTTTTTCAGCGTTGTACTTCGCAATCAATGCGTCATAATGATCGTTTGATGTTTTAAAAGCCTTTCGGACCCGACTGGAAAATTGAAAAATATTTAAGTCTTCTTCGGTAACGGTAGCTTTTTTAAGTTCCGCTTTTATAAGCTCACTTTTATAGCCTTTGGAATCTATAAACGCATTCAATTCGCTTTCGGTTAAGCTGAAGTTCCCTGTAAATAAACTTCCTGTAAAAATGCTTAAGCCAATGATAAATAACCCTAATCCTATATGTTTTATTACTTTCATGTTTGTCTTTTTATGAAGCGAATATGCGTTTCCAACTTTTCTTTTTAAGCTGAATATTGGTATTGTTTTGTTGGTTGAATTTTGAAACAATTTCCTTCTCGTGAAGTTTATAGAATTCTGGATCAAAATTAGCATCGGCTAAATGTTCCAGAACATGTTCTACAGATTGTTTTTCAGTAAGCATTGTGTCAAAAAACTCGTGTCTCATTCGTATGCCGAAGGTGTTTATACCAATAAATTCACGCGTATTTTTATCATAATTAATATGAATACATTTTGTGCCACTTTCATGTTCCCAATAAAAGCGAGCTTCATGTGCTTTAGCTTCTGCCCAAACCCACCCATAAGTTTGGTATTCTATATCAATAAATTTTGCGGAATTAAACCAATGCCCGGGTTTGTATTTTATGCGATTGCCACAAATGGTTTGTGCCACCGTTTCGCCCATCATTCTGCCTGTGTACCAAACCGCTTCAATCGGTCTGCGTTGGTCTATACCTTCGTGTTGCTCTGCGCAATCGCCAATGGCATATACATCTGGAATATTAGTTTCTAAGTAACGATTTACTTTTACACCACGATCAGTTTCAATTTCAGAATCTTTTATAAAATCAATATTAGGCGACACACCAGCAGTTAACCCAACCACATTACACGGAATTTCCTCGCCAGTTTCTTGAACAATTACCGATTTTACTTGTCCGTTTTCATCTGCAACAATCTCTTTTAAATTTGAAGACAAGCGCAAATCTATACCAGCCCTTCTTATTTCTCGGTTAATCATGTCGCTTTCGCCTTTTGGCAAAACACCATTCCAAAAACTGGTTTCTCTTACCAAAAACGTTACAGGAATATGTCTGGAATGTAGCATTTCTGCCAATTCAATACCAATTAATCCACCACCAACTATTACAGCTCGTTTACATACTTTATTATCTGGCGCATATGTTTCAAGATTATCTAAATCCTGTTTGTGGTACATGCCCATAACGCCTTTTAAATCTTGCCCTGGCCAACCAAATTTGTTCGGTTTGCTTCCAGTTGCGATAATCAATTTATCATATTTTAACCTATCGCCATCTGCGAAATGAAGTGTTTTAGATGCCGTTTCAATCTGTTTTACAAACCCTTTTTTAAGTTCAATCCTGTTTTTCTTCCAGAACCAATTTTCGTAGGGTTGCGTGTGCTCAAACTTCATATGACCCATATATACGTACATCAATGCAGTACGCGAGAAGAAATAATCGGTTTCAGCAGAAACAATGGTAATTTTTTTTCCCTGTGCTGAATTTATTTCAGTATTGGACAGTTTTCTAATATGCCTGGCAGCGGTTACGCCGGAAATTCCGTTTCCTATAATAACGATGTGTTCCATATTCTTTTGGTTGTTGAGGTAATAGGTCGAAGTTAAAGATAAGAACTTAAGTTCGGCTATTTAATTTAGAACAAGTTTAAATTGATTACCTTTTGTAAGGAATTGTAAAGCTATAAGACGTGAAAAATCTTTTGATTTTTTTGAAAGTTTATTGGTGTTATGCAGACTTAGGGTTCAGTAATTTGAAATTTAAATTAATTAGTGATGAAAAAAATCATAGTAATAGCAACTGTTTTATTAGGAAGTTTTTATACGCAAGCACAAGATTTAAATGCGTTTTTTAATAAAGCCGACGCGTTTTTTAAAGCCAATGTATCAAACGGAAAAGTGGCATATTCTAAAATCCATGAAAATCCGCAAGAACTTAACGAGATTTTAAAAATAGCGGAAGGGATTTCAGTTGATAAAAACGATGCTGAAAACTATCAGGCCTTTTGGATTAATACGTATAACTTATCTGTTATAAAAGGACTAATAGACAACTATCCCACTAAATCGCCAATGGATATTGCAGGTTTTTTTGATAAAACAACACATAATCTAGGAGGTAAAAAAATTACTTTAAATGATATAGAACATAAACTATTAAGAGGGCAGTTTAATGATGCACGATTTCATTTTGTGTTGGTGTGTGGCGCACTTGGGTGTCCGCCATTAATAAGTCAAGCCTATCTTCCAAACACTTTAGATGAACAACTGGAAACTCAAACTAAAAAAGCGATTAATGGTGATTTTATAAGAGTGAATGAAAAGAAAAAACGTGTACAAGTATCCCAAATTATGAGCTGGTATAAAGGCGATTTTAAAACGAAGGGAACAGATGAAATCGATTTTATAAACAAGTACAGAACAGAAAAATTAGAAGGGAAATATAAACTGAGTTACTTTCCTTATGATTGGACTATTAATAAGCAGTAAAATTCCTGCGGAGGCAGGAGTCTTTTAAAAATCGAACCAAACTAAGATTCCTCATGAAGCTTCGGGATTCAAGGGAATGAAAAACCAAACCGAATTATGAAAAAAACAATAGCACTACTAGTTTTTACCGCCATAACATTTACAGGGTTTTCCCAAGAAGATGAAGACCAACAAAAGAGTAATATTCAAACCTACACGCCTTCAAAATTATTGAAGAAAGGGCAATGGGATATCAAGTGGTTTAATAATTTATATACTGAAACTAAAGATTTATTTGGAAACCAAGAAGGAACACAAAAAAGAGATATACCCAGAAACTCATTTTTCACGTCGTCAGTAGATATATTTACAGGTGTATCTGATAGTAATACATTTAATGTTGGATTATTATTTGAGATTCGTTCTAATGCGATTGGAGGAAGAAAAGCTCTCGATGTGTTTTCTTTTGATGGAGAAAGAGGTACTGCACGTTCTGGTTTCACTTCCTTTGCTCCAGCAGTAAAGTTTAATCCAATTAAAAGTGTTGGTAATTTTACCATTCAAACGGCATTTCACATCCCTTTAGTGGATAACGAAAGTGAAGAAGGTGTATTTTTGGATCAAGATGGTTTTATATTTCAGAATAGGTTTTTCTACGACCACAGTTTTGCTGGCGGAGATTGGCAAATATTTACAGAATTAAATACGGAGTATAATTTTGGGGAAAAAGCAAGTTTTGCATACAATAGTTTACGTTTAACGCCTGGTGCTTTTTTAAGTTATTTTCCAAGTTCAAAATTTACGGTGTTAGGTTTAGTTCAACACATTCAACTGATTTCTTTTGGAGGAAATGATCTAGGGGAGAACGATTTTAACCAAAATGCAACAATACTTGGTGGTGGCGCAAAATACCAACTAACAAATGAATTAAACATTGAGTTTTTATATTCAAACTTTTTTAGAGGTAAAGCAACTGGATTAGGGCAAACATTTAATATCGGGTTAAGAGCATTGTTTTAGTAGAATTATCAGATTAAATAGTAAATTAGGAGTTTAAAAGCTAAATCAATGAAGCTCTTTAAACTCCTTTTTTTTATGCTATTACTCAATTTTCAGTCTTGTAATACACAAACTGAAAAAATCAATGGAATTAGTTTTGTAGCTTCAAGAGAGGCCGTTTCTGATAAACATATACATCCAGTTGTAAACGTTAACGCGAATTATGCAGCCATTATGCCTTTCGGATTTATTAAAGATTTGTCGCATCCAGAGATTGTTTTTAATACGCAACGTCAATGGTTTGGAGAAACCAGAACAGGAACAAAACAATATATAGAGGAGCTGCGCAAGAAAAAGATAAAGATTATGTTGAAACCCCAAATTTGGATATGGCATGGGGAGTTTACGGGATATTTAGAAATGAAAAATGAAACGGACTGGAACACCTTGGAAGATTCGTATTTAAAATTTATTTTAGAATACGCTAAATTGGCTCAAGAAATGGAGGTTGAAATTTTTTGTATAGGCACAGAATTAGAACGATTTATAAATCATAGAGCAGCCTATTGGCAAGACTTAATCCTGAAAATAAAAGCTATTTATAAAGGCAAATTGACCTATGCCGCCAATTGGGACGAGTTTAAACGTACGCCATTTTGGAGACAACTAGATTATATCGGGATTGATGCCTATTTCCCGGTAAGCGATAGTAAAACTCCAACTTTAGAAGCATGTTTAAAAGGATGGGGAAATCATAAAAACGTGATTATGAATGCGTCTGAAACCTATGATAAACCTATTTTATTTACTGAATTTGGTTATAGAAGTGTAGATTATACAGGAAAGCAACCATGGATAAGCGATAGACGTATGAATCAGGTTAACTTAGAAGGACAAGCCAATGCCACCCAAGCTTTATTTGAAATCTTTTGGAAAGAAGATTGGTTTGCGGGAGGGTTTCTTTGGAAATGGTTTATCAATCACGATGAAGTAGGGGGCGAGAAAAACACCATGTTTACACCCCAAAACAAACCGGTTGAAGCTTTATTACGTAAGCATTATAGAACAAGCTCAAATGAATAAATTAAAATACATACTAGGTTGCATTTTGTTTGTATGCTCATGTGCAACGGATACTGATGATAATCTTATGATAACTTTAGATTCCTATACTTCAAACAAAACGATTGAAAAAGGAGGCGTAATAGCCTGTGCAGCCAGCGATAAAGATACAGGAGAAATATTGACGTTTTATTATCCAGAGGAAGGTGCTACAAATATTCGATTTTATGAAACCGAAAACGCTCAAGTGAATCATGAAGAGTATTCAAATTATAAACAAATGTTTCCTAAAAGTGATCCTTTTTTTAATGGCTATTTAGGGAAATTTACCCAATCTTCAACTCATGAAAAATGGATTATAGTCACTTTTGAATTGGATGGTGAAATAAAAATTTCAAACCCAATTAGGTCTAAACACATTTCGAAACCAACGGTTTGGACAGATGCAGTTACTATAGATCAATCCATTTCAGGAATGCCAAATTTTACATGGGAAGCTAATGCCATAGGTGGTAATGCTATTTATTTTCAAGTCATTTCAGATGCTCAAGATAATTTATTGTCCGGGACTTATACCTATGACAGCCATTTTCAATATTACAATACGAGCAATGTGGTGTTGAATATTACCACCAAAACACCACCGCCCTTAATTCAAACTGAAGATTATAATTTCACTTTAATGGATGTAAGTCTAGATAATTGGGTAAATTGGGTTGTTTTAAAATCGTTTGAAGCACAATGATTAAAAGATATTTAGTTTTTATTTTAGTTGCCTTTTTTGCCTCATCAATATTCTCTCAGGAAAATATGGTTGACGATGTGAAAATTCAAGGCAATAAAAAATTAAAATCTTCTTTCGTAAAAAAAATAGCCTCTCTTAAATCTGGCGATGTTTTGGATTCTTTGTTAATTGAAGAAGACATGAAACTCCTCAAAAGATTGCCCTCAGTATCTCATGCATCTTACCAAGTTTTTCCTGCAGAAGGGAATCAATATAATATTTTTTACAACATCGAAGAAAATTTCACGCTCATCCCATCGGTAAATTTTTATACCACCGATGATGATGAATTTGCATACAGAATAGGACTTTACGAATTCAATACGTTTGGGAGAAATATAGCATTCGGAGGTTTTTATCAAAAGGATATTTATGATTCTTATGCCATTAACTTTAGAGCACCTTTTTTGTTTTCCCGTTATTTAGGACTTGCTGTTAATTATCAAGATTTAACCACCCAAGAACCTGTTTTTTTTGAAGGTGAAACGGCAAGCTACAAATACAATAATGAATCCATGGAAATTTTGGGGTTGTACCGAATCGATTATAATAACCGTTTTGAATTAGGCGTAAATTACTTTGTAGAAGATTACAGATTTAAAGGGGATAATATAAATAACAGACCTGAATTAAATGTGCATAAATGGCTCGCTAAAGGGATTTATGAATTTAATAACCTCGATTATTCATATCAATACATATCAGGTTTCAGAAGTATTTTTAATTTTCAGTATGTAACTTCTACAAACGATATGCTCCCAGATTTTTTTATCGGTTGGAACGACTTTTTTTATTTCAGACGCATTGGCGAAAAAGGGAATTGGGCAAGTAGATTGCGCATGGGCTTATCATCAAATGATGAAACACCTTTTGCACCCTTTTCAGTAGATAATAATTTAAATGTTCGAGGTGTTGGAAACACCATAGATAGAGGTACAGGGGTTATTGTTTTAAACACAGAATACCGCCACACACTCTACGAAAAATATTGGTTTGTGCTTCAGGGCAATGCCTTTATTGATGCAGGTACATGGCGAAACCCGGGAGGTGATTTTGGCGATTTCAGTAAAAAAGACAATGTAAAAGTGTATCCAGGTTTAGGCTTGCGTTTTATACATAAAAAAATATACAACGCTATATTTAGAATTGATTATGGGTATGGTATTACAGAAGGTGCTACCAAAGGTCTTGTATTCGGTATTGGGCAGTATTTTTAGCTATATTAAATCCTCGAATAATGTTATCCGAGGATGTATTAAGATTTCTAATTACTCCAATACAATAACCAAATCTTCTGAATTCACCATAAACCCTGTTTTTAAAACAATTTTCTTTACGGTTGCATCAGTATTGGCTGTAATTGTTGTTTCCATTTTCATGGCTTCAATAATAAATAACGGTTGGTTTTTGGTTACTTTTTCTCCCTTTTTTACCAAAATAGTAGATAACATACCCTGTAATGGCGCGCCAATTTGATGGTCGTCAGTTTTATCAGCTTTTACGTTTTCAACCTTGTCAACTTTTATGGAAGTGTCCTTAATTTCCACACTTCTGCCTTGTCCGTTTATCTTAAAATAAACAGTAACCATTCCATCAATATTAGGTGTTCCAATAGATTCCAAGGTCACAAGAATATTTTTACCTCTATCCAATTCAACGATAATTTCTTCGCCTATTTCCATGCCGTAGAAGAAGTTTTTCGTTGGCAAATTCATCAGGTTGTCATATTTTAAATGCTGATTGAAGGCGTCTGTAAACACTTTAGGGTAGAGTTGATAGGATAAAAAATCGGTGTAATCTATTTTTCGACTTAAATCGTGTTCAAATATTTTTTTGAAAGCCTCATATTCGGTGTCAATATCCAGCGGTGGCATGTGTGCGTTTGGTCTATCAGTATAAGGTTCTTGGTCTTTTAAAATAAGCTTTTGAAGTGCTTTTGGGAAACCACC
This sequence comes from Algibacter sp. 2305UL17-15, assembly GCF_040720935.1. NCBI lineage: Bacteria > Pseudomonadati > Bacteroidota > Flavobacteriia > Flavobacteriales > Flavobacteriaceae > Algibacter > Algibacter sp. 2305UL17-15. The sequence continues at coordinate 142,122 of NZ_JBFDAE010000006.1, read as the reverse complement.
AACGGGCTGTCCTAAATCGCCTTTAAAAAAATCGACTACCGATTGTGGGAAAGAAATAGTATCGCCCCTTTCCAAAACATCTTGTATGGTTAAGTTGTTACTGACCAGATACTGCGCCATATCGCCAACCACTTTACTACTTGGTGTTACTTTTACAATATCTCCAAAAAGGGTATTGACATCGCCATACATCCTGGTGATTTCATGAAAACGCTCTTCCAGACCTAAAGCTCTAGCTTGGGGTTTTAAATTTGAATATTGCCCACCAGGGATTTCATGCTGAAACACTTCTCCAGAACCGGCTTTTAAACCTGATTCAAAAGGATAATAATAGTCTCTAACCGCTTCCCAATAATTGGAATATTCATTTAAAGAATCAATATTTATAGTGCTTGCCCGATCTTGAAATTTTAGCATTTCTACAACCGAGTTAAAATTAGGTTGGGACGTTAAACCAGATAATCCGCCGAGAGCGACATCAACCACATCAACTCCAGCTTCGATAGCTTTTAAATAAGTTGCAGACTGTATGGAAGACGTATCATGGGTATGCAAATGAATAGGAATATTAAGTTCAGATTTTAATGCCGAAATCAATTCAAAAGCCGCATAAGGTTTTAATAAGCCCGCCATATCTTTTACACCTAAAATATGGGCACCTGCACCTTCAATTTCTTTGGCAAGATCCACATAGTATTTCAGATTGTATTTTTTGTTTTCTGGATTTAGAATATCGTTTGTATAACATATGGAGCCTTCCGCCAGGCCTTGGGTTCTTGTGCGTACATGTTCAATACAAGGCCCTAAGGATTTCATCCAGTTAAGCGAATCAAAAATCCTGAATACATCAACACCGTTTTTCCAAGATTGTTCCACAAATTCGCCAATTAAATTATCAGAATAGGCTTTGTAACCCACCCCGTTAGAACCTCTTATTAGCATTTGCAGCAATAAATTGGGCATCGCTTTGCGCAACAATCGGAGTCTTTCCCATGGATTTTCCTGAAGAAAACGCAAGCACACATCAAAGGTTGCCCCTCCCCAAACTTCCATACTGAAGATATCAGGATGGTTTTTTGAGTAACCTTCTGCAACTTTCAGCATATCGAACGTACGCATACGGGTTGCCAATAAACTTTGGTGGGCATCTCGCATGGTGGTATCTGTAAAATGAACTTTCTTTTCATTTTTTAACCATTCCGAAAATTTTTCCGGCCCTAATTTGGTCAGCAAATCTTTAGTGCCTTCAGGATATTTTGCATCCCCATCAAATTTGGGAACTTTAGGTTTTACGAATGTTTTGGTTGGGTCTATCTTTTTTACATCAGGATTTCCGTTTACAACAACATCGCCTAAATACGTAATGAGTTTTGTAGCTCTATTTCTTGGGGCTTTAAAGATAAATAAATCCGGATTGGCCTTAATGAAATTCACGGTCACTTTTCCTTGTCTGAAAGTATCATGTTTTAAAATATTGTCAAGAAATGGCATGTTGGTTTTTACACCCCTAATTCTGAATTCCGCTAAAGCCCGACGTATTTTTCTGCTCGCTCCATCCAAAGTCCTGCTGTTTGCGGTAACTTTAACCAACATAGAATCAAAAAAAGGTGAAATTTTAGCACCTTGATAAATACTTCCTGCATCCAAACGGATTCCAAATCCGGAAGCACTTCGGTATGCTGAAACCGTGCCATAATCTGGTTTAAAATCGTTTTGGGGATCTTCAGTAGTAATCCGACATTGCAACGCATAACCATTTATTTTAATAGCGTCTTGACTGGGGATTTTTATTTGCTCATCCGATAATTTATAGCCACCAGCAATAAACAATTGGGTTTTTATTAAATCTATATTCGTAATCACTTCGGTTACGGTATGCTCTACTTGAACCCTAGGGTTGACCTCTATGAAATAAATAGAATCGTCATCGTCCACCAAAAACTCAACCGTTCCAATATTATTATAGTTTACTGCCTTACATATTTTAATGGCATAATTGTATAAAGCCTGTTTAGTTTCATCTTTTAGTCCATAAGAAGGCGCAAATTCTATCACTTTTTGATAGCGTCTCTGTACGGAACAATCCCTTTCAAAAAGATGCACGGTATTGCCAAAACTATCGGCAACAATCTGTATTTCAATATGTTTTGGGTTTTCAACGAATTTTTCAAGAAATACGGTATCGTCTCCAAATGCGTTTAAAGCTTCACGTTTACTTTCATTAAAAGCACCCTTTAATTCATCGGCTTTTCTAATCACGCGCATACCACGACCACCACCGCCAGATGCCGCTTTAAGCATAATAGGGTAGCCGATTTTTTCTGCTTCCGAAAGGGCAACGTCAATATTTTTTAAAGGTTTTTCATTACTTCGGATAATGGGAATATCATTGTCCAAAGCCACTTTTTTAGCCGTAATTTTATCGCCAAGGGATTTTAAAACAGATACTTTTGGCCCAATAAAAATAATGCCATTATCCTCACAAGCTTGGGCGAAATCGGCATTTTCAGATAAAAACCCGTAACCAGGATGAATGGCATCTACACCATTTTCAAGAGCTACTTTTATAATCGCATCACTATTTAAATAGGGCTTTAAAGGCTCGTTGTCTTCGCCTATTTGGTAGGATTCGTCGGCTTTGTATCGGTGTAATGAATATCTGTCCTCAAACGTATAGATACATACGGTTTTCACATTGATTTCGGTACAGGCTCTAAAAATTCTGATGGCAATTTCTCCTCTATTGGCTACAAGTACTTTTTTTATTTTCAAAATGATGGTTTTTTAGTGGCTGAATAAGTTTCATCTAAAAGTAACTAACATTTATTTATAATTAGGGTTTTCGTTCAATAAGTTGTTGCTATTATTACATCAATGTCGATAAATTTGAGTTGTTTGTTTCTTTTTTAACAAAATCTATTAGTTTTGCTCAAAATAAATTAGGTATGCGCACTTTTGCAATAGGAGATATTCATGGCGGTTTAAAAGCCTTAGTTCAGTTGTTGAATAAAATGGAAGTCAAAGATGGAGACACTTTGATTTTTATGGGCGATTATGTTGATGGTTGGAGTGAATCTGCTCAGGTCATTCAATTTTTAATAGAACTTTCAGAACAAATAAATTGCATATTTATAAAGGGAAACCATGATGTTTGGTGTGAAGATTGGTTGCGGGATGATGAAGTCAATCCAACTTGGTATATGCATGGTGGTAAAGCAACTATAGAGAGCTATGAAGGGGTTTCATCTGAAGAAAAAACAAAGCATTTAGAGTTTTTCGAACGTTTGAAAATGTACTATATTGATGCTGAAAATCGCTTGTTTCTACATGCAGGTTTTACATCGATGCACGGTGTTGAAAGAGAGGTGTTTGAAACAACATTGTACTTTGATAGAACACTCTGGGAAATGGCTCTGACTATGGATAAAGGTATTCAAAAAGATTCGGCAATTTACCCTAATAGATTAAAACACTACAAAGAGATTTATATAGGCCATACACCAACGATTAATTTTGGAGTTGATGTTCCAATGCAGGCTATTAATGTTTGGAATATTGATACTGGTGCTGCTTTTTATGGCAGACTTTCAGGAATTAATATTGATACTAAAGAGGTGTTTCAAACGGATGTTGTAAAAGATTTATATCCTGATGAAACAGGGCGGAATAAGGCTTAGGTTTTGATGAGATTGTTTTTGTAATAAGATGTAAGCTCTCTTGGAGATGCGCCCAGTCTGCTTTTTAAATGAATGCGCCAAAAATAATATTGCGTTCTCCAAATACCGTATTTCTCATAACATCTAGCGGAGGTCGTTAACCATTTTTGAATCACAACAAATTGTTTTCTGGCATACAATTTTTCAATTAAATCATTGTCTTCATAAATTGAAAACTGTTCGTTGTAACCTTCTATTTCTTTAAAAAGTGATGTTGTAATAAACTGACTTTGGTCACCACCTCTACAAGATTTCCAAGGTAATATAGTTAACCAACCTGCCAATTTTAACCACCAATGGTTGCTGTCAAATTTCATTCTGAAACATCCAGCTTCGTTTCCGTTTAGAACTTCTGAAATAATTAATGTATCAAAATTTTTAGGAGGAAAAGAATCGGCATGCAAAAAATAAAGAATATTTCCTTCTGCATATTTTGCGCCGTAATTTAGTTGTTTGGCACGTCCTTTTTCAGAATTTAAAAGTGTGATGTTTTTTATCTGCGATGCTAATTGTTGCGTGCCATCATTACTACCGCCATCAACAACAATAATGTCTTTGATGTTTTCTTTTGAAGAATTTTCTATAAGATAATTGAGCAGATGCGTAATAGTTTCTGCCTCATTCAACGTGGGTATTATTATGGATATTTGTTGTTTCATCTTTAGTATTGAATACAAACATAAGAGGTTTTTAAAACCTGTCAGGTCTGGTTGTTTTATTCATTCAAATCCCAATTGTAATCTTTAAAACGTTTTTTTGCGTTTTTTGATATATTGATTTCAGAATATTTGTTCAGAAAATCGATAAGCGATCCATCTTGTTTAAAATCCTTGGCAAACCATTGGAATATTTTAGAAAGTTCTAAATTATTTTGAGATATGGAATTTCTTTCTGGATCATTTAAAAAATCTTTGGTGGCTTTGGTTAATTGTGCTTCTAAATTTAATGCTTGAAAAGCCTCGTTTTGCAATTTCGGACAGGAATAAGAAGCGCAAACAATAGCGAAATGAATGCGTGGTTCATTCATTTTACGCAGAATTTCATGCTCAATATCTTCTAAATTATACCATTTTTCGCCTAGTTTCCAATGGCGTTGTTTCCAAGGGTCTTTAATGTCTTTGATGCTTTTTATGGGGTAGTGGCGCAGGATTAAATCTATGGTGAAGGCATTGTAGGCGTTTATCCAATAGGCTAATTTTTCATTTTTAGTCCAACTTTTATGAGGTGTATTAGTGCTCAAGTATGTCATATATTCTTGTAGATTTATGTGTCTTTTTTTTAAGTCTGCATAATTAACTAAGCCTTCATCTGAAACATATGCTTTCAGTAATTTATCAAAACCGTCATGATGCGGTTTTTGCATGGCATCTTCAATTGGTTTGGTAGGGCCGCAAATGATAACATTGGTAGTGTCTGTTTTTTTAGGTGTATTTGGGAGTGTATCATTAATTTCAACATTTTTGATAATGCTATCTGTTACTATGGTTGTAGTTTCAGAAGTGGTTGTAGTTTCAGAAGTGTTTTTTTGAGTGCTTTCAATGGCAGGTTTTGATCCAGAACAAGCACATATTAAAAGTGACATAAAAAGAAGTTGTAGGTGTTTCATTTGACGCGTTTGTGCTATTTTTTATGTAGCGGATATAATTCTTGAAGTATAAAACTTTTTGGGAACTGTTCGTCGTTTTCAAATCCTAACTCTATATCCTTTCCGCTGTGCGGAATATAATTTGTTTTAAAAATATAATCCCAAATACTGAGTGTTAGTCCGTAATTAACACCAAACCTAACATGTTTTGGTAATTCTTTGGCATGATGCCAAATATGCATCTCCGGATTGTTGAGAACATATTTTAAAATGCCGTAGTTCCAACCTAGATTAGCATGGTTTAAATGGCCAATTGCAATGCTGAAAAAATAAACAATAGCGACATCTTGTGCTTTATAATTAGCGAGTAATGCCAAAGGGATGTAGCGTAATGAATTATAAACCACAGGCTCCATCCAATGGTAACGTAAGTGTGCTGCAAACCCCATTTCTTTAACAGAATGGTGCACTTTATGAAAGTTCCATAAAAGAGGCACACGATGCAATAAGCGATGCGTATTCCATTGTATAAAGTCGTTCACTAAAAAGAAAATAAATAGGCCTAACCATTTTGGTAAATCATTCGAATCGTACAATTGAAGATCGCTAAGCGATAATCCAACGGTTTTTAAAATGTCATTTAGAAATTCTGCGGCAGTATTTGAAAGCGCAATTAAAACAATAAGATTCAATAGAAAGAAATTAAAGAACATGTAAAACGTGTCCAGCCAAAAATCTTTTCTAAAAATGGATTGATTTTTTCGCCACGGAAATAGAATTTCCAGCAACCAAACTGCAAGTGAAATAATGATTAAACCATAAAAATAGTTATCCCAATGGTTTAGGTCTATTAACTCGTGTTTGAGGTAATTCCAATATCCAGAATAGGAGTTTTTTATGATGTCTAGGTATTTTTCCATGATTGGGATTTTAGACCTGACTGGTTTTTAAAACCTGTCAGGTCTATAGACTTAACAACAGCCGCCACCATCATAATGAAAAGTAGATTCGCTAATAAAAATATCGTCTCTACCAAGTGTTGCTATAGCTCCAGCAGTTTTATCACAAATGGCTAAGGGTTGATTTTTAACCAAAACATGCCCTTTTTTATCATCAAAATAAGTTTCAGAACCATAATAGATAGCTGCCTTTCCAGTAAAAACACACGGGCCATCTTCTGGCATTGGGTCTTTTATGGCGGCAACCTCAATAGATTCAATATAGATTAATTCATCTGTTGGATAATGTTTTGGGTCTAAAATTCTATAAGGTTTTCTGGCTCTAATTTCAATAGTTCCAAAACCAGCATCAGTTAAAGCTTTTACGTATTCTGAAATTGGTAAACTCCCGCTTAAACACAAGGCACGTAAACGTTCGTCGTTACGTAATGTGTCATTCATAGGTTGCTCACAAGTTGGGTCGCTCATTACCAATTTACCATGAGGTTTTAAAACACGGTACATTTCGTCTATGGCCTTTTTCAAATCTTCAGCTTTAAAAATATTGAATAGACAATTTTGAGCAGCCACATCAATGCTATTATCTGCAACTGGTAAGTGCAAGGCATCTCCTTTTTTGAGATCTACAAACTCGCTTTTGAACCAATCGTTTTGAGCTTCAGCTTCCAAAAAGTTTTTACGTGAGGCTTCAAGCATTTCATCTACAACATCAACACCAATAACGCCTCCTTTTTGCCGATTGAAATACGAAAATTGTAATAATTCCATACCGCCACCAACGCCCACATATAGCATTTTTGGGTTATTGGTTAAATCCCTGGCATGCACCGTTGAACCACATCCGTAATTCATCTCTTGCATGATTTTTGGTATTTTTAATCCCGGTAATTCCCAAATAGGGTTTGTGGTGCAGCATAAACCAACGTCCGGGGTTAAGGCTGCTTCTTTATATACGTCGTGGGTTGTTTCTAGGTATGTGCTCATTTTTTTATTCCTGCGAAGGCAGGAATCTTTTTTAAAATTAATAATATTCTTTCATGTTCATCCCGATAGCTATCGGGACGAACCAAACCTGCTTGCCGCAGGCAGGTAGTCAAGACCAAGTTGAGGAATTTATTATTCCAAAAAACCGGAATAATAACCGATTTGAAAACTCCGCGTCGAACTGCGTTCTCCTGTTTTCGGAGCTTTTATTCACCTATTCAGCGCCTTGGCAATCAATTCTGCGAATTGACTTGGGTGTTGACTTTCTATTAGATTTATTTTTATTTCCCAATTAGTTTTCTTCTAAACTCTTTCTATTTCCCACCGATTAAAAACTGTCTACTCATTTTAAATCGTTCCAATCAATTCCCTAAAAAGCGTTACCATATTCGGTTCTGCTTTTCCAGCCATGGCGATAATTTCGCTTATATCAACAGGCGATAAGTTATCTGGGTCGCATTCATCTGTTAAAACTGACACCGCGGCTACTTTTAAATTCAAATGATTTGCCACAATAATTTCTGGAACGGTACTCATGCCTACTGCATCGGCGCCCATTAGTTTTAACATTCTGTATTCTGCGCGTGTTTCTAATTGCGGCCCAACAACACTTACATAAACACCTTCGTGTAGCGTCATGTTATTTGCTCTTGCAATACTTTTGAATTTCGAATTAATTTCTGCATCGTAAGGCGCACTCATGTCTGTAAAGCGTTCTCCCAATTGTGCAACACCTTTAAAAGCCAATGGCGAACCTCCTTGAAGATTTATATGGTCTTCAATCAGCATTAATTCTCCTTTTTTAAAATTCAGATTTATTGCTCCTGAAGCATTGGAAACCAGTAATGTTGAAATTCCCAATTTTTCCATAATCCGAACTGGATAGGTAACGTCTTGAAGTGTATAACCTTCATATAAATGAAAACGTCCTTGCATTACTATTACTTTTTTGCCTGCTAAAATGCCATAAATAAGTTTGCCTTTATGAAACTCAACCGTAGCTGTGGGGAAGTTTGGAATGTGGTTATAACTTACTTCTTTTATGATTTCAACCTCGTTGATAAGTTGTCCTAAACCTGTTCCTAAAATGATACCAATTTCTGGGTTTTCAAAACCTTTATTTTTAAGGTAATCAACAGTTTCTTCAATAAATTTAATCATTCAATTGTTTTATTTTTTCTTGTAATTTAATGTTTGATTTATAAAATTCCGAAGCTTCTAAATCTTCAAACGTATCAATGTCATTTAAAGTTTCGAGTGTTTTAAATGAGATATTATTTTTTTCCAATTGCTGAAGTGTTTCTTCCAGTAAACTAGATTGACTCCATGGTTTATTATCGAAAATACAATCATAAACTTTTGAAAGTCCGATGAGGTAATAACCACCATCAACAGCTGGTCCAAAAACGGTTTCAGAATGATGTAATGCTTTAAGTCCGTTATTAATATGGGTTGCATTGATATCTGGTAAATCAGAGCCTATTAAAACAATACGTTCATAACCATCAGCAAAACCTTTTATAAAAGCATTTTTCATTCGGATGCCCAAATCCTCGCCTTCTTGAATAAATTTTTCAAAACCATTCCACTTTGTGTCCAAGATAGCATCCGAAAAATAGATGCGTTTATCTGCTTCTATTTCAGTTGTGGCTTTTTCGGTAATCTTGACCAATTCGCTATATACTTCAAAAGCGCCTTGATTACCAATAGTTTTGGCAAGTCGGGTTTTTACTTTTCCAAGTTTTATATTCTTTACAAAAACGATGACGAGTTCTTTAGTCATATACTTTTATGCCTTTCTTTAACCATTTGCTCCACTCTCTTGAGAAAGTATGAATAGAATCTGTTGTTTTTTCTTCTGAATTTACCACTTCAAAATCATTATTTTTCCATTCAAAAATACCACCATATAAATTGAATACATTGGTATAGCCTGCTTTTTTGAGTTTTTCTGCAATATCTTCAGAGCGAATACCTAAAGAACAATACACCACAATTTTAGAATCTTTACGCGGTAATTTTTGTTGAATTGAATCTAAGTTGAAAAAATCATAGCCTACGCAAATAGCATCTTTTAAATGACTTGTTTTAAATTCTTTTTCCTCTCGGGAATCTAATAAAATAACAGCTTCTTTTTGATGTTTAAGTGAATCTATCGAAATGTATGGAATGCTTTCTGTGTTTTGGCGTTTTAACATTTTTTCAAGTTTTTTCTGTGAAAAACCTGAAATTGAAATCCCCATTAATATGTAAATGATAACTTTTTTCATACGTTGAGTTTTCCCCTATGGGAAATTAAAGCCCTTTTTTTGTTATGCCACACTCCCTTGGCAACTACTCCCTGCGCCAGCGGTACAGCCGTAACAATGTTGCGAAATTACAATGTTTCTGCCCTCTAACAAATCTTCATTATATTCTGAAATGTGCTTCACTTTGCTGTTTACAGGCAATTCCAGCATCTGGTTAAAATCACAATCGTATAAATAACCGTCCCAACTTACAGAAAGTGTATTGGTACACATTACGCTTTCTACTGCCGAAGGATTATAAGCTTCAACCAATGCATACATATAATCTTCATAATTTTCCGAAGCAATTAAATAATCCAGAAACCTCGCAATGGGCAGATTGGTAATCGCAAACAAATTATGAAATTGAATATTAAAATCTTCCAGTAATGCCTTTTTAAAATCTTTTTCCATAGACGCTTGGTCCCCCGGTAAAAAAGCACCTGATGGGTTATATACCAAATCCAACCGCAAATCACTATCTGGCATCCCGTAACCAATAGCATTTAGTTCTTGTAAGGCCTTTATGGATGTATCAAAAACACCGTCGCCACGTTGTTTATCGGTTTTTCCTTTGGTCCAATGTGGCATGGAACTCACTACATGTACATTGTGTTTTTTGAAAAATTCGGGTAAATCGTAATATTTTTTATTCGCTCTAATAATGGTAAGGTTAGAACGGACTATAAAATCTTGAATCCCTGCTTTGGCTGCTTCTTCCACAAACCATCTGAAATCTGGGTTCATTTCTGGAGCGCCACCTGTTAAATCCAAGGTGTGAGCACCTGTGTTTTTTATGACTTCCAGACATTGTTGCATAGTGTCGCGTGTCATGATCTCTTGTCGGTCTGGACCAGCATCTACATGGCAATGTTCGCACACTTGGTTACACATATAACCAACATTTATTTGAAGTATCTCTAACTTCTTCGCTTTTAGCGGAAACTCATTGGTTTCAGCAATTTTAGTTTTAAACGTTGGTAATTCCCCACTTTGAAAAATACCATTCGATAAAATTTCCAATTGCCTGTTACTATTTGCTAAATCGCTTTCGCGTTTATGTAAAGATTGTGTTTTTACTTTTGTCATACTAATATTTGAGACACCTATTAATTAATTTCAGTAGCGAGTTCCCCTCCTCGGAGGGGTTAGGGGTGGGTTTTTCCCCTTTTTTGAGTCTTTTCTGCATCTATTCTACGCCTTGGCAATCAGTTCTCCGAATTGACTAGGGTGTTGACTTTCTACTAAATTTATTTTTATTTAACAAATCAGTTTTTCAACTTTTTAAACTCCAAACTCCAAACTCCAAACTCCAAACTCCAAACTCCAAACTCCAAACTCCAAACTCCAAACTCCAAACTCCAAACTCCAAACTCCAAACTCCAAACTCCAAACTCCAAACTCCAAACTTATAGAAGTGTGCGGTTCCTCCCCCTATGGGGAGGCTAGGAGGGGCTTTTTTTATCCATCCAATTTATTAACCTTGTTCATCATTTGTACACCATGTACCAAAGTTGCGCCGCTTTTTATGGCAGCACCAACATGAATGGCTTCCATCATTTCTTCTTTGGTAACACCACGCTGTAGAGTGTCTTTTGTATAAGCGTCAATACAATAGGGGCATTGTTCGGTATGTGAAACTGCTAGAGCGATTAATGATTTTTCGCGTGCGGTTAATGCGCCTTCTTCAAAAACCTTAGTGTAATAGTCAAAGAACTTCGTGCCTAGTTCCTCGCTCCATTCTGTGATATTTCCAAATTTCCGTAGATCTGATGGATCGTAATATGTTTTTTGCATTTCAAAAAATTTAGTGTAAATATAAACATCTAGGTTAGTATGTCGCTAAAATTAACGGGACTTAACATTATTGATGCACAATTTTGGGCTTGAATTTTTCGTGGGATTGGATGGAGGCTTTGAGGGTTTTATTGAAAACTAGTTGTGAATTTTAACTTTTCAGAATTCAAACTTTTTAATCAACTAAAAATAATGAATTTGATAATATTAGAAATTTGAACAGTCCTAATTAAGGGAGCTTACACGGTGTTTTGGAATTTTATAGGCTCTTCAATTGATATCTAGATTGGAATATGTGCGAATTTGTGCTTAATGGTAGTGAAATAGAACACCTTCGCAACTATAGGTTAGAGATTAGACTGGCGTAAATTGAACATGTTTATGGTTTACGGATTGGTATTTCCACTAACTCCAGCTCTCAACATTTCCTTAACTAGTCCGAAAATCATATTATTCACATCTTCTTTAAATTCCTTATTGTCAGAATAGTGCTTGTAAAAATTGAAATTCGAATTTATATGTTTTAGCATTTCATCTGCGACAACTTTGTCATTCGTTATTTTTGCGTTCTGTTCATCTGAATATTCCATTGAATTTTTCATTTCTTGATTATTCATAACGCCTTCTGCAATATCTACAGCCATTTTACGGACTTTATCTGTGTCTTCAAATTCAGTTCCGTAACGATCATTAAAGGTTTGAAGAATACTGGAAAGTCGGTCAATTTCTGGGTCGTTTACGCCTCCGCGCATTTCGGTTGGAATTGGTTTCAAATCTTCTCCTTGTTCCAAAACAACATGTGTAGTCGATTCCAATTGCAATCGGTAACTATCCATATCAATAGTGTCCAAAATACCTTGTGCAAAATCTTCAGAAGTATCTCCACCTAATTTGTTTTGTAAGTGATTGAGGAAAATATAAAGCCTTTCCAAATACGCGTTTTCAAATTCCACTATTTGAGAAAGGAAAATATACAAGCGCACATACGTTTTAACTTTTGCTCTAAAATCTGCTTGTTGTTCTTCTTCTAAATCATTTCTAAAAACAGCGCTTGATTCATCCAATAAAGCATGTAATTGGTCAACAGGAACATTGTCGAGTATTTTGTTTGAAAATGCTGAAACTTGCTCTCTGTTGTACACTTGATAATTGTCTAAAGCATCTTGCAAATCAAACAGTTTATTTGGGTCTGTTTCTTCTCCTAAAATGGTACTTTCAAAATAGGGTTTAAAAGCGCTTTCAATATCTTCTGCGGTATTGGCAAAATCTAAAACAAACGTGTCTTTCTTTAGTGGATGACTTCTATTTAAACGTGATAGTGTTTGAACAGCATTTACACCACCTAATTTTTTATCTACAAACATGGTGTGCAGTAAAGGTTGGTCAAAACCTGTCTGAAATTTATTGGCGACCAATAAAAAGCGATAGTCGTTTTTCTCAAATTCATCTGGAATTTTAGCACTCGGAAAACCGTTTAAACTGCTTTCTGTTTCGCCATCAATTTCTCCAGAAAAACCAACAACTGCTTTGTATGGGCTATTAATGGCTGCCAAATAGTGATCAAAAGCCTTTTTGTATTTTACAGCATTTGCACGACTACTAGTAACCATCATCGCTTTTGCCTTTCCGCCAACTTTTTTATTTAGATGTTCCAAAAACTGGTTAATCATTAAAATAGCTTTCTTTTTTATGGCGTGTTCGTGACTTTCTACATACGCTTTTAGTTTCTTTTGTGCTTTCTTTTTGTCGTACTCTGGGTCATCTTCTATACGTTTTAATAAAGCGTAATAACTCTGATAAGTGGTGTAATTCTGTAACACATCTTTAATAAAACCTTCTTCAATGGCTTGTTTCATTGAATACAAATGAAACGCTCTAAATTTGGTTTTTCCATCGTCTTGATAAGGCACTCCAAAAAGCTCTAAAGTCTTGTTTTTTGGTGTTGCAGTAAAGGCGAAATAACTTGCATTGTCCAACAGTTTTCTAGACTTAATGAGTGCTCTAATTAAATCTTCTCCTGTGACGTCATCATTTTCGTTTTCATCATAATTTTCAAGGTCAGATTGTAGTTTTTCTTCATCTGAAACTTTCGCTAATGTTTCGTTAAGCTTACGCGCCATTTGCCCGCTCAAACTACTATGCGCTTCATCTATGATGATTCCGAAATTATTCCCTGGTAAATCCCCGATTTCCTCAACAATGTGAGGGAATTTTTGAATGGTGGTTATAATAATTTTTTTGCCTTCTTCTAAAGCTGTTTTTAATTGTTTACTGCCTTCTGTGATGGCTTGAACAACACCTTTTACTTGTTGGTATTGTTTAATGTTATCTCTAATTTGTTTGTCTAAAACTCTACGGTCTGTGATTACAATAACTGTATCAAAAATGGTTTTATCGCCTGCTTTGTTATGCAATCCAACCAATTGATGCGCCAACCAAGAAATGGAATTACTTTTTCCTGAACCTGCTGAATGTTGAATTAAATATTTTTGTCCAGCACCTTTTTCTTGTGCATCAACTAAAATATTACGGACGGCTGTTAATTGATGAAATCTTGGAAAAATCAGTTTCTTTACTTTCTTAATTCGCTTTTTGCCTTTAGCATCTACATATTCTATTTCTTCGGAAATTATTTGTGAATAGTTTTGAATGATATTCGTTAAACTATCTTTTGTTAATACGTCTTTCCACAAATAATCGGTTTTAATACCGTCTTTTGGCGGATTTCCAGCTCCGTTTTTATAGCCTTTATTGAACGGTAAAAAGAAGGAACTTTGCCCTTTTAATTCGGTACACATCCAAACTTCTTCTGTGTCAACAGCAAAATTGACCACCAAGCGACCAAAACGGAATAGTTCTTCGTTTGGGTCTCTGTCGGTTTTGTATTGTTTTATGGCGTGTTCAACATTTTGTTTAGTGAGTTCGTTTTTTAACTCAAAACTGATAATTGGTAAACCATTGATAAAGGTTACAATATCTAGCGATTTTTTATTTTGCGGCGAAAAATACACTTGGCGCATAGCCGAAAAAATATTGGCTTGGTACAAGGTATCTGCCTTTTGGTTATATGCCGAAACTGGTTTATCATAAAACAAGCGAAGCTTGGTATCTGTAAAACCATCTACAATGCCTTTTCGCAATACTGCAATAATACCTTTTTGTTTTATTTGGTCGTTTAGGCGTTTTACAATTTTTTGTTTGTATAAGTCTTTATGGTAATGTTTTAATTTATCTAATGCTTTGGCTTGTGTTGTTTCTAAAAATTGAAACAACATAGCTGCATCAATACAATTACTATTATCATAATTTTTATTTGCTCTTTCTACATAGTTATTGCTGTCAACTAGGTAATCAACAATATGGGTTTCAAAGCCATTTTCTTTTGTATTGGTGGTTTTACTCATTACCGCTTTTTTTATTAGGGAGATTTTTAGTCATTTTATCAAAATCTGATAAATAATTTCTGTCTTGCTCTATTCTAAAAACATCATATTCGCTTTCTGCTTTTAGTTTAGCTTCTAATGCCGATATTTTTCCTTTATCTAATAATAGAGGGTAATCGGATAATTCTAAAAACTTATCTAAAAAAACCACCCAATCTTTCATATTCATCACAATACCTCTTTCAGCTCTGTTTTCTGCCAAATCTAAATACGCAGTTACTAACCTTTGTAACTGTTTTAAATGTTCTTTTTCTAAGTAATTTTTAGCAATACCTACATCACTTTTTAATATTTTACCGTCAGGTGCATTTTTCCAAGTTTTTAAACCCATTGCTATTTTTTTTGCATCTGCTTGTGTGTAGATAATTTCGGCAGCTGTTTTACCTTGTATTGCCCAATGCAATTTATTTTGAGTAGTTGCAAAAAAGTTTTTAGTTATAAAAGCATCTTTGTTGTAATCTGCTGAAAGAGCGTAGATGTCGGTTATTTTTTGATAAAAACGTCTTTCACTTAAACGTATCTCCCTAATACGTTCTAATAGTTCATCAAAATAGTCCTGACCAAAATGTTTCATTTGTTTCAGACGTTCGTCATCCATGGCAAAACCTTTAATGATGAATTCGTGCAATATTTCCGTTGCCCATTTTCTAAATTCTATGGCTCTGGATGAGTTTACACGATAACCAATAGCAGTTACTGCTCTTAAATTGTAATATTTGGTAGTATAATTTTTACCGTCTTTAGCAGTTGTTCGGAATTCCCGAACAACTTCATTTTCTTTCAACTCTCCATCTGCAAAAATATTCTTAAAATGCTCACTTATAGTAGATTTTGATTTTTCAAATAATTCACAAATTAATTTTTGAGTAAGCCATAACGTATCGTCTTTAAAATAGACCTCTATATTTACTTTACCTTTTCCTGTTTTGAAAATAACAAAATTGGGTATTTTTTCTAATTCACTCATTTGTCTTGAACCTTGATTAGTTTTGATTTTCTTGATTACTTGATTTTGAATTATTGTGCACCCGTTTATGTTGCAAACTCCTTGAACCAAAATTGATGAGTAGTCCAATTTCTAAATTATATGCTTCTACATAATTCATTGCCTGGGCCAAATGCACATCTTCAAGATTTATGACGGCTTTTATTTCTACCATAATTTTTTCTTCTACAAAAAAATCTACTCGTCTTGTGCCAATGTTATATCCTTTGTAACTTAAATTCATTTCGTGTTCGCGACTAAACTCTATGCCCTGCATTTTCATTTCAATTGCCAATGCTCTTTGATAGACCACTTCTTGGAAACCATTGCCCAAATGTTTGTGGACCTCCATTGCACAGCCTATAATTTTATATGTCAGTTCTTTATGTTTCATTTCTTTTTGTCTTGAACCTTTATTACATCTAATTTTCTTGATTACCTGATTAAAAAATCAAGGTAATTGTGTTAATCCTTAAAATCACGGTTCAGACCATTTTCTAACATCTATTTTGCCTGTAACGGCTTCTGCTATTAATGCGGTTTTGTATTCTTCTACTAATGTGATTTCTTTTTGGATGGTGGAGATGGTTTTGTCTATTAATCCTAATTCATTTTCTATATATTTTACAATCGCTTGTTGTTCGAGAAAAGGAGGAAGAAAAATCTTCACATTTTTTACTCTATCCACATTCAAGTTATATTGAGTACTTTTAATAGCAATTTTATAAAATTCAGCTCTTAAATTTTTTAATTGGTAAAATAGAAAATCAGTATCTGTACCTTCAAAAGGATAAAAACCAATTACACTATCTGGAAAACAAGCTTTAAAATTCAGAATTGCAACATCCGCAATATTAGCTGCAACACTCATTACAACGGTGTTTATGGGGAATTCTTTCGAAACATTTTTCCCTAATTCATTTAATGTTTGGTTGTAAGTTTCAATGTATTTACCTGTAGAAGTAATATTGCCAGTTTGGATAAATGGATAGTCTCCATCATAGAATTTTGGGTCATTTCTTGGTCTTGGTGTGAACTTTCCTCGTAAAATGTTAGTGCCGTATTTTAGCTTCTTAACCTTCCAATGAACAGGAATATCCCCCAACCATTCTATACCAGAATCTTTCAATTGTGCATTTGGGTCTAAACCTTTGGTAACTGCTTGATTTATAATAGCAGTTTTTTGCTCATTAAGTAGTTTTATCAATTGCTTTTTCTTTTTGATAAAACGGTTTATTTTCTCGATTTTGTAGTCTAGGAAGTGGGCTATTTTTATTTGTTCTTTTTTTGGTGGAAGGGCTGTTTTAATGTCAAAAAAACTGTCTGTATACATCCTTAACCTACTATCAATAATTCCAGTAGATTGCTTTTTGAATTCTTGTTGTCCATTTTTTGTTTTAAACAAATAACCAAAATACCTTTCATTTCCAATATGGTTTCTATAAACGCAGTAAGCTGGACTTACAATTCCATTATATTTTGAAATCCCTAAACTTCCATTCCAAGCAAGCATTATATTTATTACTAAATCGCCTTTTTCAACAATTTTATAACCTTCTAATGTTTTTGCATTTGAAATGCTTTCGCCTTCTGCAACTTTATCTGATTTTTTTGTAACACCAGTATATTGAGAAACTGAAAGTAAATCTTCTTTTCCAGTTTCGCTTCTATTATTCAATTCTTTAAAAACGTATTTTATTCTTCGAATTTCCCAATGCTCCGGAATTTCTCCCAGCCAAGCAATGCCACTATTTTTGTATTTAGGGTATTTATTCATTGTTTGGTGTTATGGTGTTCAATATTTCTTCCCATTTGGCTTGTAGTACTTTTTTATTGGGCAATTGGGTTTGGTATTCTGCTACTAAAGTTGGCGAAAGGTTTCTGCTCATAGCATATTCTACTACCGCATCGTCTTTTCCTTTACATAGTAAAATACCAATGCTTGGGTTTTCATTTGGCTTACGTATATCACGGTCTAAGGCTTCTAAATAAAAATTCAGTTGCCCTAAATGGGCGGGTTTAAATTTTTCAATTTTTAATTCTAAAGCTACCATACAATTAAGCGTTCTGTTGTAAAACAACAAATCAATAGCAAAATCTTGATTGCCCACTTGCACAGGATACTCTTGCCCCATAAAGGCAAAATCTCTTCCAAATTCTAGTAAAAATTTGGTAATATTTTGAGCAATAGCATTTCTTAAATCGTGTTCTTTATGCAAGTTTGGTAATTGTAGCAACTCTAGCACATAAGTGTCTTTAAATGTTTTGCTAATATCTTGTGGCAATTCTCTCGTCTGTGCCGAGAGTTTTGAGTCTGCTAACATCACGCGCTCAAATGTGCTTGTATTTATCTGTCTTTGTAGCTCTCTAGACGACCATTTTTCTTTTATGCTCATTCGAGTATAAAATTCCCTTTCTTCAATGGTTTTACAAGAAGAAAAAATAATGGTATTATGTGTCCAGCTTATTTCTCTCGTCAGTGCCGAGAGTTTTTCATTGTCTTTGTAGGTTTCATAAAACTGTTTCATTCGCCATATATTTTGGCTTGAAAAACCTTTTAAATTAGGTTCTGTTTTTCCTATAAAGATTGCTAATTCTTTTACTACAGCCTCACCCCAAACTTTGGTTTCTACTTGCTGGCTCACGTATTTGCCAATTGCCCAATATAGGCTCACAAGTTCTTTGTTTACAGCCTGGTATGCTTTTAGCTTTGCTTGATTAATTAGTTTAAAAACATAAGAAAATTGTTCCTGTAATTCCATTATTCCACAATTTCTTTAAGTAAGTTTTCTGTTTCATATTCTAAAGCTAAAATATCTGCTGCTATATCGCTTAATGGGCGTAAGGCTTCATATTGATAAAAGTATTTGTTGAAGGCAATTTCATAACCCACTTTCATTTTCTTTTTGTCGTACCAAGCATTTTTAGCAAAAGGCAATACTTCACGAGCAAAATACTCGTCTATACTTTCTTTTAAAGGCACATTTTCAGAGTCTTTCAATTCTTTATCGGCTTTTGGTTTGCCTTTACTATCTTTGATAATGTTGCCTTTTTCGTTTCTTTCGGGTTGATGCGTAGTTATTTGATAAAAACCAAAATCTTCATTGTCAAAAACTTTACTGTAAGTTTCGTCCGCATTATCAAAAGCAAAATACAGTTCTTGTATTTTTAAGATATGTTCTCGTGTTAGTTGATGGCGTTTGCTTCCCAAAGATTTACGCATTTTAGTAAAAAACTCCTTTCCAGAAGCATTTATCAACTGTACTTTTCCTTTTCGTTTGTCTTCTTTTACATTGCTTAATATCCAGATATAAGTAGCAATACCTGTATTGTAAAACATATCGTTGGGCAATTGTATGATACATTCTAACAAATCGTTTTCTAAAATGTATTGGCGTATGCCACTTTCGCCACTTCCTGCATCGCCAGTAAATAGGGCAGAACCATTATGTACAGAAGCAATACGGCTTCCTCCATCTTTTGGGTCTTTCATTTTTGACAGCATGTGTAGCATAAACATTAACTGCCCGTCGTTACTACGAGAAGTCAAACATTTTTCTTCTAGTTCGCCTTTAAAGTTTTTAATGGGTAAATTAAAACGTAGGTCGTTGATTTCAATTTTTTTCCCAGAGCCTACATTAAGGTTTTCAATATCTTGTTTCCAACTGGTGCCATAAGGCGGGTTGGTTAGCATAAAATTGAATTTTAAGTTGGGGTCAAAACCGTATTCGCTTAGTGTAGAACCAAATTTTATTTTATCTGGGTCTTCGTTTTTAAGCAACATATCAGATTTACAAGTGGCATACATTTCGCCCGTATTCTCTTGTCCGTATAAATGGAAGGTTGCTTTCGATTTTATTTCTCCTTCTGGATTGGTGGCGTATTTTTTAGATTGGGTCAACATGGCGCCAGAACCAGCACAAGGGTCATAAACCAAAAAAGTGCCGTTTTGTATTTGGTCTTTTACAGGTAAATACACCAAATGCGTCATTAATTCAATAATTTCCCTGGGTGTAAAGTGACGTCCAGCAGCAGCGTTTGTTTTTTCGTTAAATCTACGTATCAAATCCTCAAACATATAACCCATGGCCATAGGCGATATTTTTTCAGGCCTCAATTCTACCTTTGGGTTGCAGAATTTTTCGATGAGTGAAAATGTAATACCACCATTTTCAAGCGTTTCTAATTGATTTCTGAATTTGAATTTAGAAATAATGTCTTGTACATTTTCTGAATAGCCATTGAGGTAATCTAAAAAATTGCTATCGATATTTTTTGGATCGTCCAACAACTTTTTCATGGTGTATGGCGACGTGTTGTAAAATGCCAATCCAGAACCGTGCGCTGCACTTGTTAACAATCCATCAAGGTTATCCATTTTGGATTTAAAGTCGTTGTGCGTTTTTAGAACTTTGTCTTTGCTTTTTTCAAGTGCCAAATCCAGTCGTCGTAAAACGGTCATTGGTAAAATAACGTCTTGATACTGATTTTCAAGGTATTTGTTGATCAATACATCATCTGCAACAGTCCAGATAAAATTTATAATAGGTTGTAAGCTTTGTGTGTCTAAATTCATTTAGTTTTTATTCTTTTTCTTCCTCACTTTGAGCGTTGGGTAAAAATAGTTCTTTTTTCAGCTTTTATACAAGCAATGATTAAACGAATTTCGCTAATTTTTCCGACAAAATAAAGAAGTTAAGTCTCAATCATTAAAAAGCTCTTGTACGCTCCCTGACTTTCAAACTAGTCTTCACAATTTTAGGTGCAAACGGTTTATGTTGGTATTCATTTTCAATATGGTTAATCGCATGCTTGCAACAATTTCTCAAGTATGCCTTCCACGTTGACTTATTGTCGAAATAGACAGTATAAGATGTTGCACTAATTTACCATTTGTAAAGCAAGCGACAGAGATTTAAGTTCTTTTAATTCAATCCAAAAACCAACTAGGCAACATCAATGAAATACTAGGAAATAGCGTTACCAGAGCAAGTACCACAAAGCTAACGAGTAAAAAAGGAAACCCTGCTTTGCTAACTTTAGCAATGGATACTTTACCAATACTTGATGCAATAAATAAACAAACGCCAACGGGTGGTGTGGTCAAACCAATGATTAAATTCAATACCGCAATAACCGCAAAATGAATAGGATCTATATCTACCGAAATGGCTAATTTTAGTAGAATAGGAAACAGGATGAGTAATGCTGCAATGGTTTCCATAAACGTGCCTACAAAAATAAGGAGGATATTTATCATAAGAAGCACCATGTATTTGTTTGTGGAAATTCCCAATATTTCAGAGGAAATGAGTTGAGGTACTTGTTCGGTAATTAAAATCCACCCGAATAAATTGGCGAAACCTACCAAGAGCATTAAGGATGCTGAGGTTTTCATGGAATCCAATACGATAATTTGCACTTTTTTAAAGTTCAGTTTTTTATAAACGAATGTGCCAATTAATAAGGCATAAATTACGGCGATAATGGAAGCTTCGGTGGGCGTGAAGACACCACCAATAATTCCGAAGAGAATAATAAAGGTCATTAACAACGACCAAAACGTGTCTTTAAAACTATAGAGTACTTGCTTTAAACTGCTCTTTTTGTGTTTTGGGTATTTCTTTCGTTTTGAGATAAAATAGGCGGTTGCCATTAATCCGCCACCTAATAATAACCCTGGAAGCGCGCCAGCAAGAAATAATCTTCCAACGGATAATCCGCTTAATGTTGCTGCAATAATCATGGGGATGCTGGGAGGGATTATTGGGCCCATGGTGGATGACGCAGCAGTTACCGCACATGAAAAATCGGCATCATAACCTTCTTTTTTCATGGCTGGAATCATAATCGATCCCATGCTTGCCGTATCGGAAACCGCAGTCCCGGAAATACCTGCAAATAACATAGAAGCGCCAATATTTACCAATGATAACCCCCCTGTGATATGTCCCATTAAATGATTGCAAAAATTGACTATTTTTTCTGTGAGTCCGCCATAATTCATCAAATTACCTGCCATGATAAATCCTGGAATACTTAATAATACAAAGACATCAATGCCAGAATAAAGTTTCATAGGAATCACAACCAAAGGAATTCCATTTAAAATAATATACACAAAACACGACAGCCCTAACGAGAATGCAATTGGAAAACGCAATACCAAACAAACGACAAAAACAATAAAGAGAACTAATATCATGGTTGTGGTTTTTTAAGGTGTTTGATGAGTTTTAATCCAATAAAGTAGCACATTGTAATTCCTAATATCAACATACTAGAAAATGCAATTCCCATTTTAATGCCCATACTTGGGGAGTTTTCAGTAAACCCCATAACAACAAATTTTATGGAAGCAAAGGCTAAAACGAAAAACAGAATAAAAACGCAGATTAGAATTAGGGTATTTATGCGTCTTTTCCAGATGTTGCTGAACATATTAAAAAACACATCTAAATGAATGTAGTAATTTGACTTTAAAGCTAAAGGACTTGCAAAAGCTACGGAGAAAATAAAGCACAAACGAGAAACTTCTTCCGTCCAAGATGGTGCTTGAGCTAAAAAGAAACGGGCGAAAATCTGCAATAAAACAGAACCAATCAATAGGAATACACTCCAGATGGTTCCCAGCTTCAAGATTTTTTCAATGTGTTTTTTCAACATAAATTATTCGTTTTTCAGTTCTTTATAAACAGCTTTCATTTCGGGCGACAAACTGCTGTAAATAGCATCTTCACTCTTTTTAATAAAGGCTTCTTTATCCACTTCTATAAATTCCATGCCTTTTGCCGAAAGTTCGTCTTTTATGTTTTTTTCGTTGTCTGTAAAAAGACGGCGTTCATAAGCTTGCATATCTTTTGCGGCTTCTAAAAATATCACTTTTAAATCGTCAGGGAGTTTTTGGAATTGGGTTTCGCCTATCACGGGATAGCCCCAACTAATCACATGTTCTGTTAGGTTGATGTATTTCTGGACTTCATAAAACCCTGCGTTTTTAATCAAATCAAACGGGTTTTCTTGGGCTTCAATAGTCCCTTGTTGTAAAGATGTAAACACTTCTGAAAACGCCATTGGCGTCGGTTTTGCCCCTAAAGCACTCCATGCCGTAACAAATGATGGCACATTCGGAACACGCACAATAAGTCCCTGTAAATCATCAGGATGTTTAATAGGTCTGTTGGAGGTTAAATGTCGCGGGCCTCTTTGAAAATAACCTACGGGACGCAATCCTGTAACTTCAATCATTTGGCGTTCCATTTCTTTTCCAACTTTTCCATGGATAAAATTTCGAGCTTCGATGGTGTCTTTAAAAAAGAACGGTAATTCACAAAAAGCAGCCAATTCAAACCAATTGTTGAGCATAGAACCTGTAACGGTCATATCGATAACTTCAGCTTGAATTAACCGAATGGCTTCAATTTCTTTGGCCAGTTGTTCAGAAGGATAGACCTGAACTTTCATTCTGCCGTCAGAACGTTCCTCTAAAATTTCTCCAAAATATTCGAAGGCTTTAAACCACGTATGGTTTTCTGTAACAATTAAACTTGCTCGAAAGAGATAAGTGTCTTCTTCCTTTGTTTTGCAATTGGTAAGCACTAAAAAACAGAGCACAATTAAGACGCAGCCCAATACATGGGTTTTTAAAAGTAGGCCTGTTTTTGATATTTTGTTCATTTATATCTTAAATTATCAATGTGTTGTAGTTATGTTCTCCTTCTTTAAAGACGATAAATAGGTAATTAAATCCCGAATGGCTCTTTTTCCCAGCAATTCTCCCATTGGTGGCATTGAAGATATCACATTTTCGCGATTTTTAATTCTTGAAATAGGAACAATTAGTGGTTCTACCTCTGAGGTTCTTAAAGTGAGTTCGTTTTTGGATTCTTCTTCTAAAATTCCAACTACGGTTTGGTCATTATCAAGCGTTAAGATAACGTTGCCATAACCAGGGGCCAATCGCGCGCTTGGATCTACAAGGGCTTCTAAAAGCTGTTCTCTAGACAATTGATTTCCAATAGTATCCAACGGCGGGCCCACATCACCACCTGCGCCGTTAACTGAATGACACCTTACGCATTGAGCAGTAGCACTATAATTAAAAATACCAAACCCCTTTCTGTGATTGCCCCCATAGAGTGCTTCTTTATAGGAACTTAAAATGCTGGTTGTGTCTTTGATTTTATTTAATTCTGAAATTAATGCTTCCGATTTTGAATTTTCTACGGTTTCATACAAATCTAATAGCACACTTTTTGAAAGTGATTTGTTTTTAGATTTTTTTAGCAAATTCTGTAAAATTGATGTTGTGTTTTCAATGGGCAAATTGCGCAATGTTTTTAAAATACTTTGTTGATCGCCAACAGAACCATATTTGAAGATAGGCGTTACAATACTCGGTAAATTTTCTTTTGAAATTTGTAAACGTTGTAATGAGTTTATGGCTACCGATCGTACATCTTGATCCTTGTCTTTCATTCCTATTTTAATCGCATTTTCGATAGTGTTAAAATTCAAGGCAGCGAGTGCTTCAAGTGCAGATTGACGTGCTTTAGGAGATTTATTGGTTTTTAAGATGTTGAATAATGAAGCATTATGCGACTCGATTTGAAGACTTCTCAAAACATCTGAAATCCCAACAAGAATATCTGGATTACGGTCTTTTAGGAAATTCGGAATTTCATTTTCAATCTTTTGTTTTACGGTGTGAATGTCCCGGGTTACGTTTCCGCGGAAGCGACCATCAACACGATCTAAAGGCGAAGGATTGTGCCAAGTGGCAATGGTTGCCAAAGCTTCGCCCCTTAAAACATTTGCTGCCTCTTGTCTTTTCGCAAATGTGATGAGGTCATCCAAGGCTTCTTCCGTTCCAACTCTTAAAGCCGCATTAATACTGCGTCTTAAAAGTGGTTCGTTATCGGTATATTTTTCTGAAAGCAACAATTTTGCCAAATCTGGAAGCGCTGCTTCAATGGACCAATCATCATTGATGGCTCTTGCAACGTCGGTTACTATATGTTCGTCTTCATCATTTAAAAAATTACTGATTTCAGGGCTTTGCATGTGCCTTAATACAAGTACCGCAGCTAATCTTAAACTTTTATTTGAGTTGTTATAAAGTGCCGCGATAGGGGCAACTTCCCTAATTCTGGAAAGTGCCAAAACACCAGCGTGTCTTAGATATAGATCCTCATCATTGTTTTTAGCAAGCATTTCCAAGATGGGTTGAACCGCTGGTTTGTATTTAAGACGACCTAAAGCTTGGGCTGCGAAAAATTGGACTCTCGCATTTTGATGCTGTAATAAAGGAACTAGTTTTTCTGAAGCTTTATTGTATTTTACATCTCCAATAATTTTTACCGCTTGGGCGATGATTTCAGGATCGTTATTAGATAATAAATCGACTAAAGGAGTAGCTTTTTTAGGGTTTTTATCTGCAAGTTGCCCAATGCCCCAAATAGCATGGATTCTTGCAAACTGATTTTTGTTTTCATTTAAAACCTTTTGAAGTGTTTTATATCCTGAGCGATCTACCAATTCAAATTGTGCTTTTTTACGAATGCGCATATCTGGGTAACTTAGGAGATCTACCAATTTGTCTTTGGAAGCATCTTCATAATTAAAAGTCATTAGGCGTTCTGTTTCTTGGCGTTCTTTAGCGAGATCATTTTTATCTTCTGAAACATCCAATTTCCAGACCCTGCCGTAGTTTTTGGTATTCCATCCGCTAATCCAATCGGCTAAATATAACGCGCCATCTGGTCCAAATCTTAAACCCGTTGGTAAAACACCATTCAAAATAGACGTATCTGTATTCAATTCAAAACTTGCGCCTTTTGGTTTTAAATCGAAACACCAAATATGAGACCGACTAGGAGTTCCAGAGAATTGCACCAAAAAGAACTTATTTAACCAATCTTTCCCTAAAGCAGTTCCCGGGTTAAACGCCATACCGGTCGGTCCACTATGAAAACTCGCCAATGGCGGAATAATGTGTGATGCCTGACCTTCCCATCTCGGTTTATGTAATTCCTCGTCCATCCAGACTTTATAAGTGTTGTTCTTTGGGTCGGTATATTTTCCAAATTGCCAATTGATACGCCAACCAGCATCAGCACCTTCAACGACATAGATTAAGCGTTCGGATTCTCCAGCATGATCACCATCATTGTCAGAAGTAATTATATTTCCGTAGGCATCAAACACAAATTCATGTGTGTTTCTTAAACCATGAGCAAAAACTTCAAAATTACTGCCGTCAGGATTACAGCGTACAATCACGCCTTGATTTGAGTATTTGTGATTTTTGCCAGCATTGTCGGTTACATTAGCGCCAATATCGCCGATGCCCCAATATATTTTTCCATCAGGGCCTTCAATGGCGCCAGACATACCATGTCCGCCAAATCCAATGTGCACTTGAAATCCAGTGGCTAGCGATTTCTTTTCATCGAAAATACCGTCATCATTTGTGTCTTCGAGTTTCCACATGTTTGGAGCAATGCCCACATACAAGTTTTCATCTTTAACTAAAATGGCACCTGCAACATCATCTACTTCATTGTTAAAATCATTTAAAACTCTAGTAGAAATATCGGCAAGTCCATCATTATCTCTATCTTCAAGCTTCCAGACTTCTTCTTTTTCGAACGCTAAATCACGCCAATCGTGAATGGAATCGTTGTTTAAATCTTTTAGCCATGTGTTTTTATCACTTAATTCGGTTGCAAACGTTTCACGCAGAAATTGGCGTCTATCTTCAACAGTTTGTAGTGTTATGGAAGGCGTCATCCAACTGGGGTAGCCTCTAATATCAAATTCTGAATTCTTCTGACGATTGGTTCTGGTTAAATAAATGTTTCCAAAATCGTCGATATCCATGCCTACAGGGTCTGGTGCTAGAGAGTCTGAAGCCCATAAAGTTAGAGTTAGCCCATCGGCTAATGTTGCGCTTACGTTTTTTCTTGTTTCTAAGGCGCGCTCTTTTATGGTTGTAGCATCTTCAATTTTAACTAGTGGAGTTTCTTTTGGTTTTTTTGGTTCTGATTTACATGAAAAAACGAATAATAGAGACAGAAGTATTGCAAACTTAACTTTCATAAATAGAAGATACTAAAAAGGATTTAAAGTTCTAAAATAGGGATTTCCTGTTTGGTTAGGAAAAAGTTTGATGAAGTTAAGAGTGAAAAAGAACTTTTGTGGTACAGTTATGTCGATTTGTTAAGTTTTTGTCAAGTGGTATTTTTGTGATATCTCTATATAGCTAACTATCTACACCTGCTATATATATATTGTCTTTATTCTATAAGTGGAGTTATGTATTTCTTTATACTCATGAATATTCAAGAGTATATTTAAGGTCAAAATAAAAATCAACCGAAATCATGATATATTAAGGCTAAATTTAGAGATCAAATTCTTTGTGAGTACCCCTGAATAAAATGAAATATGACCCCTGTTAAAATATCAGTCTTGACTATATTTTGTGTTTTTATGAATTTAACAGTAATTTTCCTTTCTTAAGTTTTTGAATTAGTGATGTATATAATCAATAAAATATTAGATATTAGACTAATTGTTTTTCTTTTAACAATTATATACTTCCAGCAGGTATATGGCCAAACACAGGCTATATTCAAAAGAATTGACCAAACCAATGGACTTTCAAGCAATAGAATTACAGGTATAATTAAGGAAGAAAAAGGTTTTGTCTGGATCGGTACAGGGAATGGGCTGAATAGATATGACGGCAAAGAGTTCAAAATATACAATAGCAATAATAGCTCACT
Source organism: Algibacter sp. 2305UL17-15 (assembly GCF_040720935.1). Classification (NCBI taxonomy): domain Bacteria; kingdom Pseudomonadati; phylum Bacteroidota; class Flavobacteriia; order Flavobacteriales; family Flavobacteriaceae; genus Algibacter; species Algibacter sp. 2305UL17-15. The sequence goes on along the minus strand of NZ_JBFDAE010000006.1, from coordinate 114,576 downwards.
GGAATCAAATAATATTAGTGATGTCCTACTTGATAAAAAGGGGAGAATTTGGATTGCAACCTTAGGTGGTGGTTTGAACTTATATGATTATTTAAACGATGATTTTATAGTTTATAAAAAAGATGTAAACAATCTCACCTCATTGCCCTCAAACCAGCTATATAAACTTTTTGAAGATTCAAAGGGAAATCTATGGATAGGTTCAGAAGACGGATTGTGTTTATTTGCCGAAGCATCGAATGTCTTTATTCCCTACCACCAATCGCGAGGAAATGATTCAAGAGGCCAAAATATTGTAACCAGTATATATGAAAGTGATGATGGCAATTTATGGATTGGAACTTTTGGTGGAGGTTTGAACAAATTTTTAATTGCAGACAAAACCTTCAATCATTTTGAGTCTGACGATAGGATTTTTGAAGATTTTATTCATACCATTTCTAAGCTGAACGATGAGACATTGCTTGTAGGAACTAGCGGAAGTGGGTTATTGAGGTTTGATATAAAAACTGGTAAATTCTCAAATTTTTTTAATGACGCTTTAAAATTAAAGAGGGAAATAAAAATTGTACGGTCATTATATACAGATAAACAGAATAATTTGTGGATAGGCACAGATGGAAACGGAATAATAAGAGTTGAACATATCGAGGGTCATTCACCTAAAGTTATAAATTATAACCATAAACCAGGGGTGTATTCATCACTATCGGGCAATGCAGTTTATACCATTATCGAGGATGATGAAGATAATATATGGATAGGCACAGCTTGGAACGGGATAAATGTATTGAGCCAGAAAAATAATTATGAACTGATACCAAGCGACATTAGTGGACTAAATCCTATTCCTGTACTATCAATTTATAAAAATGAAAATAAATTGTATTTGGGCTCAGATGGATTGGGGTTGACCGTTTTCGATACCGAAACGAATTTGGTTAAACAATTCAGTAAAAAATTCAATAGAGATATTGGTGGAGATTATATTCAATGTATCTATCGAGACGAAAAAGAGTTGCTATGGCTAGGAACATATGCTAATGGTGTAATTAAATTCAATCCTAAAACCGAAACATTCAATGCTTATAAGCACGATCCAAAAAACTCCAAATCCATAAGTTTTAATGACGTGCGAAGTATAATTGAAGACAATAATAATTTATGGATTGCTTCATGGGGAGGAGGGCTAAACTACTTTGATAGAGTTAAAAACGAGTTCACGGCATTTCGGGAAAATATAAATGATAGTACTTCAATAAGTAGCGACAATATAGTAGCTATGATAAAGACAGGAGATACGCTTTGGTTAGGAACTTATGGAGGAGGAATTAATCTTTTCGATGTCAAAACAAGGAAAGCAAAACGATTAAATAGCGTTAATCAGTCAAATAATAGTATTGGTAATAACATTTTAAGTCTTTTAAAGGACTCAAGAAACAATATTTGGATAGGGGATTCCGAAGGAAAAATCAATTGTTTTAGTTTGGATAAGAGGTCATTTAAAAACTTTGATGATAATGAAGTCATAAACGGGCAGTCTGAAGTTGCTATTGAAGAGGACAATGCAGGGAACATATGGTTTAGTACTGAAAATGGAATTTACAAATATGATTATTTAAGTGAAAACTTTACAAATTTTCCAAGTCTGGCCGGGTCATATCGTATTAATTCAGTTTTTAAGGATGATGATGGTTTGCTCTATTTTGGAAGGTCCGATGGTGTTTTACGTTTCAATCCTAAAAATATATCAAATGAGAATACGCAACCAGAAGTTAAAATCACAAATTTCAAGCTGTTTAATGAAGAGCTAGCTATTGGGGCCAATGAAATCATTACCAAAAATATCACCTCCACAGAAAGTATTATTCTTAAACATGATTTAAACGTATTGACTTTTGAGTTTGCCGCATTACAATTTCCATTTTCCGATCAATCTGAATATGCTATCCAAATGGAGGGGTTTGATAAAGATTGGAGACAAATTGGAACAGACAGGACCGTAACTTACACAAACTTGTTTCCGGGAAGATATGTTTTCAAAGTTAAAAGCAAGGCATTTGGTGGTGATTGGGGAGATAATTATTCTTCTATAAATATTGAAATTTTAAAACCTTTTTGGATGCAATGGTGGGCAATTCTAGCTTATATTTTAGTGTTTCTATTTGTGCTTTATCTGTTTAGGAAATATACTGTTGCTTGGGAGAATTTAAAAAGTAATTTGAAACTAGAAAAATTAACCCATGAAAAGGATATAGAACTATATGACCTAAAACAGCAATTTTTTACTAATATATCACATGATATTAGGACTCCAGTTACTTTAATATCTGGTGCCATTAATAGATTGCTTGATAGAAAAGAGCTGTTTAAAAACGATTTGAGGAATCCATTTGATACCATTAAAAAAAATGGAGATAAATTGGTGGATTTGGTCAATGAATTACTCGATTATCGACGGTTGGAGCACGATAAAATAAAGCTTCATTTGGTTAGGGAAAACCTTGTTGAATTCTGTGAAGAAATCTATTTGTCCTTTAAGGAAATGGCCTTGGACAAGGGTATTGACTTTGTCTTTAAAACCAACGCCGATAAAGTTTTGATTTGGTACGATAAGCATCAATTGGAAAAAGTGTTTTACAATTTATTATCCAATGCATTCAAATTTTCTAAAACAGCTGGAACTATTGAGTTTTCAATATTGGAAATGGAGCAATCCATTCAATTACAAATAAAGGACAGAGGCGTTGGGATAGCTAAAAATCAGCTTGATAAAATTTTTAATCGCTTTTACCAAAGTAAGCACGACGTCAAAAGTAATGGCTTTGGCCTGGGCTTGACCATTTCAAAAGAAATAGTAGAATTGCATGGTGGGGAAATTATAATAAACAGTAAAAAGAACGAAGGAACAGAGATTAATATAATATTAAAAAAAGGGAAAGAACATTTTGATACTTATTCGATTATTGAAGACGAAAATGACAACGTAAAAATTAATTCTTTACAAATTGATAACGTTGGGCAACCAATACAATCAAGAGAAAAAAGTTTAAACTCAAAAAAGCAAACTTTGCTCGTTGTTGATGACAATATTGAAATTCTTGAATATATTACTGAAATTTTAAATGAAGAGTATGAAATTATTAAAGCATTGAACGGAGAAGAAGCGTTAGAAATTACTTATAGCAGTCCTATCGATCTAATTATTAGTGACATCATGATGCCGGTTATGGATGGTATTGCCCTTACAAAAGCATTAAAAACAGACATGCGTACAAGTCATATTCCCGTTTTGCTTTTAACGGCCCGTGCTTCGTTTGCCCACAAGATTGAAGGATTTGATATTGGAGCTGATGAATATATCACTAAGCCTTTTAACGAACTACTGCTAAAAACAAGAATAAAAGGCATCCTTAAAACCAGAAAATTGTTGCACGAAAAGTTCTGGAAAAAAGAATTGATTCCTATAAGTAGGCTCAACCTTAATAAATCTGACGAAGCTTTCATGTCAAAATTAATTCAGATTCTTGAGGATAATTTAAGTTCCAAAGATTTAAACGTGAATTTTGTTTGTGGAGAGTTGGCCATGAGCCATTCTGTTGTTTATAAAAAAATTAAAAGCTTAACAAATATGACCTATGTTGAATTTGTTAGGGACTTCAGGTTAAAAACGGCTAAAAAACTCATAGAAGAACACAATTTTTCGGTTTTGGATGCTTGCTATCATGTTGGATACTCCGATAGAAAATATTTTAGTAAACTCTTCAAAAAACGTTTTGGCAATAACCCTTCTGAGTATCTATCCAAATAAAATCTGCTTTATAAACCCTCTTAAGGCCGCGTAAACGAATAATTACCCCTGTATTAAACGACTTCATATCCCCACTACATCAATATTGTTTGGTTATTTAGCATTAAACCAGAAATCAATTTTTTTGGTCAACTAACACTATAATTAAACTTTTTAAGAATGAACGAAAATCAACGTAATTATTTGTTGGGAGCATTACCCCTCAAATGTCTCTTATTTGCAATCGCAATCTTAAATCCCTTAATGTTTTATGCACAAGGCATAGACGTTAACGGCAAAGTGCTTGATTCAAAAACCAATCAACCTGTTCCTGGTGTCAATATTATAGTTAAAGGCACTACCAATGGAACTAATTCAGACTTTGATGGTAATTTTACAATTAACGCCAATATTGGAGATGTGCTTCAAGTTTCCTATTTAGGTTTTAAGTCTCAAGACATCACAATAAAAAATAATGAAACGATAACCATTTTTCTTGAAGAGGATATTTCTCAGCTTGATGAAGTGGTAGTAATAGGATATGGAACTTCAAGTATCAAAGAAACAACGGGTGCTGTGGCCAATATTAAAGTGGCGGATATCCAGCAGGTGGCCAATACCTCTGTTGACCAAATGCTACAGGGTCGCGTTGCGGGCTTAAATTTAGGATTAAGCACAGCCCAACCCGGAGCAAGGGTAAGTGCGAATATACGAGCAGATATTTCACCTAGAGGAAGTGGAGAACCACTTTATGTTGTAGATGGCGTGCCCATCATAAACAATTCGCCAGAACCGGGGTTGGATTCCTCAGATTTAGGTTTTTTTGGAGGCATAGATAGAAGTCCCTTATCAACAATAAATCCAGCGGATATTGAATCCGTAGATGTAATTAAAGACGCCAGTACAACCGCAATTTATGGTTCGGCCGCCGCAAACGGGGTTATTTTCATAACAACCAAAAAAGGAAAGGCGGGAAAAACCACGGTTGACTATAGAGTTTCAACAAGTGCCCAAACTCCAAAGGATTATCTAGAATTTTTAGATGCTGAGGATTTTATGAGACAGCACAACCGACTGGCTTTTGATAGGTATCTTTTTGATAACAAGTATGCGCCTTATGGCCCTCAGAATGCTCCCGGTGACGGGTTTACGCCCTTTTTTACTCAAAGTGATATCAACAATGCAGGGTCTGGAACAGATTATGTAAATGGTTTGATCAGAACTGGTTTTATTCAAGAACATAACCTCTCTATCAATAGTGGTAGCGAAAACACTAAGATTTTCTCCTCTTTTAACTATTACGATAATGATGCGGTTTTAAAGAATTCTGATTTTCAGCGATATACGGCTAGGTTTAATATAACCCAGAAACTTGGGGAACGATTTAACCTTAATGTAAAGACAAACTTAAGCCAGATTAATAGCAACAATGCCTCTACCGGAGCCAATTCTGGAGGTAGTGAAAAATTCAACATGCTTCAGGCGGCTTATGCTTTTGCGCCCAATATTGCTCCAAGGGAACCAGATGGCAGTTATTCCAGAACTTACAATAACTTGATAACAAACCCTTTTGCCTTTTTTGAAATTGAGGACAAATTAAGAACCAATAGATTTTCAATAACGCCAAAACTTGATGTTACCCTACTTGATGAACTAACCCTAACTATGGTGGGAAGCATGGACAGAACCACATCGACCAGAAAATTTTTCATGCCTTCCATTGTTGAAAATGCACAATTGCCCGATGGTGTTGCGCAATTGGCAACCAATAGAAATGATGCTTATACAGGCGAGGCGTATTTCTCATATTCAAAATCTTTTGAAAATAGTACGCTATCCGCAGTCTTGGGGGCAGGTGTGTATAAAACATTGGGAGATGGTTTTGGTCTTCAGGCCGTTGGGTTTTTTACGGATGCCTTGGGAGCAGACAATGTGGGTATTGCCGACCAGTTGCTTCGCAATAAACAGAACTCGTTCAGATTTGAAACTACGAGGCTTTCCCAATTTGCCAGAATCAATTATACGATAAACGGAAAGTATATCTTAAATGGCGTGGTAAGGCGCGATGGCGCCAGTAATTTTGCCGAGAATAATAAATGGGGCGTTTTCCCCGGAATTTCTGCGGCATGGAGAATTAGTGAAGAACCATTTTTGGAAAACTCAAAAGTATCAAATTTGAAGCTTAGGGTAGGATATGGAGAAGTAGGGAATGTGGTTTTGGCAAATAACGCATTTCAGCTGTATGGCATAAGTGGGGAATTTACATTTGGTAATACCGTACAACCGGGAGTTGTCCTTTCTCAAGTTGAAAACCCTGATTTTAAATGGGAAACAAATAGCAGTATCGATATCGGTGTAGATTTTGGTTTTTTTAACGATAGAATAAGCGGTACTATTGAACTATATGAGAAAAAGGCTAAAGATTTAATAGACTTTGATCCTTTGCCTTCCAATAACGCAGTAGGAAGAGTAGTTACAAATGTAGGTTCTACGAAGGCTAGAGGTATCGACATAGCCTTAAATACAACTAATATTTTAACAAACAATTTTGAGTGGAGCACCAACTTTACCTTTTCAACGAGTAGGTCTGAATGGGTTGAGCGAAATCCTAATGTAACACTTCCGGAGTATGTAGGAGAGAATGACCAATTAGGGGATTTTTATGGCTGGGAAACCGATGGGATCATCAGATCCCTAGAAGAAGTCCCTAACCATATGGCTGGGGCATTTCCGGGCAATGTTAGGTTTGTGGACCAAAATGATGATGGTATTTTAGATGTTAAGGACGTCGTAAAACTGGGCACTTGGGGGCCAAGGGTTAATTTTGGCGTTGGTACTAACTTTAGATATAAAAACTTCACGTTAACCGCATTTGCCTATGGTAACGCCGGAGTACCAAGAGGTTTTGGTTTTTATCCGGATTCTTTCAGAATTTCGAATTCCACACCTTCAAATACCCTAACAAGCGTAAAGGATATATGGTCCTTTGATAATCCTGATGGTTTTTTGCCAGGAATTGCTTCTAACCCATATAGCGGAAATAACCCTGCGGGGAATACGGATTTTTTATTGGAAAAAACGAGTTTCCTCAGGATTAAGAATATAAATCTAGCCTATAATCTTCCAATAGCCGATGGGTCTAAATTGCCTTTCAATAAGTTGCGGTTTTTTGTGGATTTACAAAATGTAGCGTTATTCACTAACTATGATGGACTGGACCCAGAAATGGATACTACCAACCCCTATCCGCAAGCATTGTCATCAACTCTTGGAATAGATATACAATTTTAAAAAAATAAATGATATGAAAAATAAGTTCAAAAGCCGATTGATTTTAACAGCTATATTGTCAATTTTTATAATTGTTTCAAGCTGTGAGGATGAATTAGAATCAAAAGTGTTTAGTGATTTGACCGCTGAAAATTTCTTTGAAACAGAAAAAGACTTCAATGCAGCTCTTGTTGCATTATACAGCTCCTTTTCAATTGATTGGGGCGCGGAAGACCCAGGGGTAGGCATTTGGTATGCTAACTTATATAATGCCAACAACAGAACGTATTTAATGAGAAGCATGCTTACTACCGATGAACTCTGGAACGATTGGGATGCCGATATATTGAATTTTACATGGGGACCAGCCACATTTTCGGGAACAGGTGCTTCGGCTTATTCTAGAATAAGATACGTAGCCAGAGCAACAGATATTATTGATAAAATTGAAAAATCCTCAGTAAACGATTTAATCAAAAATAGATACTTGGCAGAGGCGAAAACATTAAGAGCATGGTTAATGTACATTCTTTATGACTTTTTCGGCCCTGTAAATGCAAAAATTAACCCTGAAACTTTGAGTGATACCGATATCATTCCAAGATGGCCAGATGAAACATATATTGGTGTTATTGAACAAGATTTGGTGGATGCCATTAATACGGAAGAGCTACCTGAAAAATACAATGGTACAGGAGATTGGGGCAGAGCGCCAAAAGGCTTGTCCAGAATGTTGCTCCTCAAACTGTATATGCACAAGAAAGAGTGGGCCAAGGCAGAGGAAACCGGTAAAGCGCTTATAAATACGGGAGCCTATGCTTTGCAACCCGATTACCAGAATATATTCACAACCCCATCAAATAGCGAATTGATCTATGCTATCGTCAGCAATGATGCGGTGCCAAATTGGTACATGCAACATCTATTTCCCGGAGGTTATGCCCAAGGTTTTGCAGGCGATAGATTAATAGAACGTGGCGGAGGATGGTACGGATATTCCATGCCCTGGGAGTTTTATGATAAGTTTGAGAGCGGAGACCTTAGGACCAATACCATCATTTCGGAATATACAAATAGTGGCGGGGAATTAGTAGATAGGAATAATGGGTTAAGAGGAGCTATTCCACTTAAATATACAAGCATAGAAGGCAATGGGCCCGATTATGCAATTGATTGGGTAATTTACCGCTATGCAGACGTGCTTCTATCGGTAGCCGAGGCCATCAACGAACAAAGAGGGCCATCAGACGCCTACCAATATGTAAACCAAGTTCGAGATAGAGCGGGTGTTGCGCCACTTGCCGGTTTATCAAAAGAAGAGTTTAGGAATGCGATCCTAGATGAAAGAGGGCGTGAATTATTTGGTGAAGGCCACAGAAGGCAGGATTTGATACGTCATGGTAAGTTCATCGAAAAAGCAATAGAACGAGGAGCAACTAGCGCCAGTCCAAAACACATTCTTTTTCCAATTCCATCAGATGTGATACTTGAAGGAAATGGCATTATTGAACAAAACCCAGGTTACTAAAAAAAAACAAACAGATGAAACAGATGATTAAATATTTAGCTTTCAGTTTACTTATTTCAATGAGTGTTGGTTGCGAAACCTATGAAGTTATTAATACTGAAACTCCCGATATAAATTTAGAGAACTCATTTGAGCAAAAGTTTTACAACGGCTCCGACCTTTCGTATGTAAATGAAATGTTGGACTGTGGGGCAACTTATAAAGATTTTGCGGGCAATGAAGCAAACCCTTATAAAATATTTAGTGATGCAGGTAATAATTTGGTTAGAGTCCGTCTTTGGAACGAACCATCAGCATGGACAGCATACTCAAATATAGAAGATGTTGAGAAAACCATTAGCAGTTCTAAAGCCGAAGGAATGGATGTGTTACTGGATTTTCATTATTCCGATACTTGGGCAGACCCAGATGACCAAGTAATCCCATCAGCTTGGTTGGATGTTGTAGATGATACTGAAGCTTTAGGGGAAAGATTATATAATTACACCTATGAAACTTTGGATAATTTGGCATCAAAGGATTTGCTTCCTGAAATTGTTCAGGTTGGTAATGAAATAAACACGAACATTCTTAATAGGGAAGCAGGCTCTGTAGATATCGATTGGGATCGGAATACGTTTCTAATAAATAAAGGGATTCAAGCTGTTAGGGATATCTCAAAAAAACACGATGCCAGAGTCCAGATCATGTTGCATATAGCACAACCTGAAAATGCTTTATGGTGGTTTGAAAAAGCAAATGAAAATGGTATAGTTAATTACGATTGGATAGGAGTTTCATATTATCCTAAATGGTCAGATTATCAAGTATCGGATGTGTCAGATGCCATTGTAACTTTAGGATCCAGTTACAACAAAAAGGTAATGATTGTAGAAACAGCATATCCTTTTACAACCGAAAATGCCGATGGAGCCAACAATATACTGGAAAAAACGGTGTACCCCGCAACCCAAAAAGGGCAGTTGGAATTTCTTTTGGACTTAAAGCGAGAAATAAAAGAAGGCAACGGTTTTGGTTTGGTGTATTGGGAACCGGCTTGGGTGTCCACCGGATGCGGGACCCTTTTTGCTGATGCCGGATCACATTGGGACAACGCTACATTATTCGACAATGATGGCAACACTACTTTAGGAATGAATATTTTTAATGAGGATTATGTGCCAGATACCACCTGCTCAAGTATTTGGGCATTGGGAGACGGTGTGCCCGATGCCTTATGGAATTGGGATAATGCGATCGAAATTCCATGTGATGGCACTTCAAACACTATTGAAGTTAATTTGGCAGAAAACAATTTCAGGTTTTTTCAAACTGAAGGCGACTGGGCATCTGGTTTAGGCTATCAATATTTTATAAATAGAGGTTATGCCATAGACCCCAAGCTCAAGGGAGTAGCTGATGGCGATGATAATTTTGTTTTTGAAGGCACCCCTGGGCTTTATAATTTAGAGATAAACCACCAAGAAAAAACTATAGTTTTAACCCCCGTTATATCAGATCCCTATTATGCATTGGGCGATGCCTTGCCCGGGGGATGGAACTTTGATGAGGCTACTTTAATAGAGTCCCCAATCTTTGGCGTTAGAAAGGCTACCGTAAACCTTTCACCCGGTACATTTAGGTTTTTTACGGTAAAAGATGACTGGAGCAGTAGCTTGAATTATGCATATTTTGCTGATCAGGGTTATACTATTGATGCTAATTTGATAAACGCTGGTGATGGCGATCAAAACTTCAGATTTATCGGAAACACCGGTGAATATGTTTTAGAAATAAATGACCTTGATAAAACCATTACCTTATCGGGTTCAGGGCCATTTCCCTCGCTTTGGGCCGTAGGAGATGCTGTTCCGGGAGGCTGGGGCTTTAATGATGATACCGTAGAATTCAAACAGACTTTTAGTGGGGTTTGGAAAGCAAACCTTGAATTAAATGCCGGAGTATTCCGTTTTTTCCAAACTTTCGGAACATGGGATACCAATAATAACTACGCTTATTATCTAGCTGAAGGGTTTGATATAGATGCCAATTTCGAAAATGATGGAACTGGTGATGAAAACTTCAGGTTCATAGGTACCCCCGGGCTTTATACTTTAACCATTAATGCAAATTCCAAAAAAATAACCTTGGAAGAATTTGAAGCGTTGCCATCACTTTGGGCTGTGGGAGACGCTGTTCCGGGAGGTTGGGGCTTCAATGACGATACCGTAGAATTCCCGCAGGTTTCAGAAAACGTTTGGACAGCCGAAATAGCCTTGAGCAATGGCGGTTTATTCCGCTTTTTCCAAACCTTTGGCACTTGGGATACCAATAATAACTATGCCTTTTATGCTGGAGAAGGTTATACCATAGACCCAGATTTTTCTGAGCAAGATGCGGCCGATAAAAACTTTGTATTCAATGGTGCGACAGGACTTTATACACTCACTATTGATGGCAATGATAAAACCATAACCCTAGAACCGTAGTTGACTGGATTTTTTAGCGAAGGGGAGTGGCGCTCCTAAAACTCCCTTTCTCTTTTAAAGTTGAATAAAAAAAAAGGCTATCCATCCATTGCAAACAGGGGCAAAAACAAGTAAGGATTGCATTCCCAAATGCTAAATATACCAATCTTGACCTGCTAATGTTATCAAACATCAATTATTAACATTTTAAAACTTAAAATCATGAAAAAAACATTACTATTTTTAAGTATGGCCATTATTTCAGTATGTGGTTTAATGGCGCAATCGATAACGGTAACCTCGTTAGTTACTAATCCAACGGAGGTTAATAGTGATTTTACCGTGAATATGGAATACACAACGTCCAATGCCAATGATATTATTTACATAGGCTTGGAGTTAAAAAACTCTGATGGAAGTTGGGCCGCCACCATTGCAGAAACAACCATTAACCCTGTAGGGACTAGTGGAACCGATGTGCCTACATCAGCCGTTGTTACGGTGCCTGCTGGCGTTACGCCAAGTGCAGATTTAACTGGAGGACAGTACTACGAATTAAAGGTAGAGCTTAACGCAGAAGCCTGGGCCGGATGGTTGGCAGGAGATTACCCAGCTATGACTTTAGCGGCCGAGGGCACACTTAGTATTGAAAACAACGAACTTAATAAGGTGAAAGTTTATCCAAACCCCGTTTCAGATAGATTAAATATTATTGGACCGGGACATAAGGCGCGTGATATCAAAATTAAAAACTTACTTGGAAAAACTGTTTACGATGCTACAAATTTCCATAGCGGTTATGTAGATACATCTGCGCTTTCATCTGGAATATATCTTCTTTTGATAAAAGATGGGAGTACGGTCAGTAATATAAAGTTCGTGAAAAAATAAAACATAAAAATTGTTTTGGTTTATTTAGTTGAAGTTAAAAAGGGAGCTGAGTAATTAAAAGTTCCCTTTTTTAAACAAATTGTAAATTGGTAATACATTAAAGAATTAGTCATGGGAAAAATTGGATATCTAATTGTATCATTTCTGTTAATAGTAAGTTGTAGCGAGCAAAACACATTAATAGACAAGCAAAAATTTAATGACGGCTGGGTTTTTAAAATTTTGCAGGATGATAAAAATGATGTATCGTTTTCTCAAGTAAATGTTGATACCAATAATTGGGAAAAAGTACAACTGCCCCACACGCCTAAAATAGAACCTAAAATTGTAAACGACCAATGGCAAGGCATCTGTTGGTATCGCAAAAAATTCAGGCTTTCAGACGACATGAAAAACAAGACATTGTTTCTAAACTTTGAGGGCGCTATGAATATTGCAGAGGTTTGGATCAATGGCGAAAAATTAATGGAACATCATGGGGGGTATTTGCCCTTTGTAGTCGATTTTACTGACGTAGCTATTTTCGATAAGGAAAATACCATAGCTGTAAGGCTCAATAATAATGACAACCCAATAACAGGGCCTAAACCATTAAAAGTCTTAGATTTCAACACCTACGGGGGTATTTATAGAAACGTATGGTTAATTGCCAAAAACAAACTACATATTACGGACCCCATACATGCCAACAAAACAGCTAGTGGCGGTATTTTTGTTAGGTATCCAGAGGTGTCAAAAGAAAGCGCAAAAATCCATATTCAAACACACATAAAAAACTCAAATAAAAGCGAAGCCCAATTTATGGTTCGTAATACACTATTCTATAAAGACAGCTTAGTAACATCAGTTACAAGTACAGCACATACCATAAAAGGAACTGGTGATAAGGAGGTTACAGCCAATTTAGAAGTAGAAAACCCCGATTTATGGTCGCCAAAAAGCCCTAATCTTTATCAGTTAAAAACTGAAATAATTTCTAATGGTATTTTGATGGATGAAGCCATGACAACCATAGGAATTAAGAACGTTAAGTTTATTGGGCAGGATTTATATCTAAACGGAGAAAAAACATTTTTAAGGGGCGTAAATAGACATCAGGAATATCCATATATAGGTTATGCCCTCTCTGATAATGCAAATTACCGGGATGCAAAAAAAATAAAGGAAGCGGGTTTTGATTATGTTAGGCTCTCACATTATCCACAAAGTCCATCGTTCATGAGGGCCTGTGATGAATTGGGGTTAGTAACCATCGATGCCATTTTGGGGTGGCAGTATTATAGTGATGATATAAAATTTCAGAAGCACGTATTTCAAACTGCAAAAGACTTAATACGAAGAGATAGAAACCACGCTTCAGTATTGGCATGGGAAGTATCGTTGAACGAATCATGGATGCCCGAGAAATTTATTGATACTTTAACCAAAATAGCCCATGAAGAATATCCGGGAGATCAATGTTTTACCGCCGGATGGCAGTCCTATGGATACGATATTTACCTCCAGGCACGTCAACATCGCCTAAAGCACTACGACTCTACCCTTAAAAAACCTTACAATGTTTCAGAATATGGAGATTGGGAGTATTATGCCATGAATGCTGGGTTAAACCAAAATAGTTGGCAAAATTTATTGCAAGAGGACAGATCCAGTAGGCAGTTGCGAAATGCTGGCGAAAAGCGTTTACTTCAACAAGCGACTAACGCTCAGGAGGCCCATAATGATAATTTAAGTACACCTGCCTTTGCCGATGGTTATTGGGTGATGTACGATTATAATCGAGGCTATGCTGATGACTTGGAAGCCTCAGGTGTTATGGATATCTTCAGATTGCCCAAACCAGTTTATTACTTCTACAAAAGTCAAAGGGATGCAGACGACCCCTTTGGAAAACCAATGGTTCATATAGCCAATAACTGGGAGAAAACCAGTCCTTTGGAAGTTCGCGTTTTCAGTAATTGTGACGAGATAGAACTTTTTTTAAATAGTAAAAGTATGGGACGTCAAAAACCAGATAATAATAGTATATCCAATAATTTGAACCATCCACCATTTACGTTCCATCTACCAAAATTTGAATCTGGGACTTTAGAAGCCAAAGCATATTTGGGAGATAAATTGGTAACATCAGATGTAAGGCAGACACCGGAAGCTCCTGCTAAAATTATAGTTTCAAAAGATATTAGCGGGTATGAGCTTGAGGCTGGTAGTAACGACCTCATATTTGTTTATGCCTCTGTGGTAGACGAAAATGAAACATTGGTACCTAGTTTTTCTGATAAAATTTTGTTCAAATTAGAAGGTGATGCAGAGCTAATCGGGGAAAATCCCGTAAACTGTGAAGCAGGCATTGCCAGTATTTTACTTAAAGCCGGAAAAAGTACGGATGGCATTAAGGTGACCGCCAGTTTTGAAAAAGATTCTATATATGCACAAAATTGATTTCATTTTAAAAAAAAAGTTTTCAAATGGTTTATAAAAATCGAACACAAATAAGTATTCAACAATGAAAAATTTAGTTAAGATCATTTTTATTTTAATGCTGTTCAATGTATCCAATTCACAAGATTACATGATAGGGGCCGACCTTTCTTTTGTAAAGGAAGCAGAGGACAGCGGATTTGCTTTTAAAGAAAACGGAAAACCAAAACCGTGTATTGAAATATTCAAAGACCATGGCTATAATTGGATACGTTTAAGGTTGTTTCATAGTCCGGAATTAAATGAGGACTATAAGCTTCCAAATAATCTAGAATATACCATTGCCCTGGCAAAAGAAGCCAAAGCGCAAGGGTTTAAGTTTTTATTGGATTATCATTATTCTGACGTTTGGGCAGACCCCGGAAAACAATTTACACCAAAAGCCTGGGAAGGGAAACCACTTACCGAATTAGCGCAGTTAGTTTACGAATATACGCTTTCCACTATGATTGCATTTAAAAAGGCAGGGGTATTCCCGGATATGGTTCAGGTAGGAAATGAAATCAGTAACGGTATGCTGTGGCCCATTGGCAAACTGCCTGAAAATTGGGATAATTTGGCAGTCCTATTAAAAGCTGGTATAAATGGAGTAAATGCAAGTTGCGGTAATGGTCCTTGTCCCGAAGTAATGATACACATTGACAAAGGCGGTGATAAGAATTTTACAAAATACTTCTTCGATAAAATTAAAAACTATGGAATTGAATACGATGTTATTGGTCAGTCGTATTACCCTTGGTGGCATGGTAGCCTGTTAGATTTACGCGAATGTTTACATTTTGCATCAAAGGAATATGATAAAGATGTTATAGTGGTAGAGGCCGCATACAATTACCGATTACAGGAATATAAAAACAAAAAAGCGCCATTTCCAGAAACGCCAGAAGGCCAAAAGCAATTTCTGGAAGAGGTTAACACTATCATCTTAAATGTGCCCAATGGAAGGGGGAAAGGCGTGTTTTGGTGGGAGCCTGCCGCACCAAAAAGAGGCTTTGAGTCGCGGACATTCTTTGATGAGGATGGAAATATAATGCCAGTTATAACTGTTTTTGATAAGTATGTGAGGCATTGATTAACAATGAAAAAATAGTTCCTAATCTAGCTAAGTTCTTTTAGTCGTTATGATTGGTTTGTATTTGAGAAACAAGCATAAAATAGATATTTTATTTTTGATTGCTTATGATAATGAATTTTGGAATTAATAAATGATTTTTTATTTGAAAAATTATTAACCATTCAAAAATCGATAGTTTTTATCTTTTAAGCCTAAATAAATATGGTGGTTTAAGAAACAAAGGAGAAATAGAAAAGCTATTCAGATATTCACTAAGTTGTTATCTTAAATTTTTTCGGAAGGGTCTTTTGTCTTTTATCGGACAACAATGGTCTTAAATAAAAAAGAGATTTGGGTGAAGTTTTATTACTATTGAATTGAGGTGTGTTCAAGAGTGCTAATAAAAAACCCTTGAAAGTCAACAGACAGTCAAGGGTTCGCTTTTTGAAGTGGTGCCTCCAGGAATCGAACCAGGGACACAAGGATTTTCAGTCCTTTGCTCTACCAACTGAGCTAAGGCACCAATTGCTTAATTAAGCGGATGCAAATATATATGCAATTTTGTTATTGCCAAAATAAAATTAGAAAAAAGAATGGATTAATTTCAATTCAATTATTATAAAATATTTAAGATTTTAATTCTTACGGTTTTGTAGATTTACACTTTTACAATTAGGATGAATTTAATAGTTGATGTAGGTAATACTTATGTGAAATTAGCCGTCTTTCTTCGAGATAAGCTTATTTTCAAAAAAGCTGTGGAACTTGAAAAACTCACCTACACCATAAATGAACTAAGAAAAGAGTATCCAAATTTAAAAAGAGCCATTGTTTCTTCAGTCGGCAAACTTGAAAAAGGCGCTATTAAATACTTGGAAAAGAGATTCGATTTACTCGAACTTACCCATAAAACTAAAGTGCCTTATAAAAACAATTACGGTACCCCAAAAACATTGGGTATAGATAGAATTGCTCTGGTAAGTGCCTCGGCCTACCATTATCCCGAAAATAATGTTCTAATTATTGATGCAGGCACTTGTATAACCTATGATTTTATAACAAATGAAAACGAATATCTAGGTGGTGCCATTTCCCCAGGTATTAGAATGCGTTACAAATCCCTGAATAATTTAACGGCAAATTTACCGTTGTTAGATACAGATAAACCAAAGGATGTTATTGGAACTACAACAGAAAGTTCCATCCATTCCGGGGTGGTTAATGGTGTTGTAAATGAAATAGATGGGTTTATTAAAGCGTATCTAGAAGAATATTCAGATTTAACAGTTATTTTAACAGGCGGTGATACTAATTTCTTGTCAGAACAATTAAAAAGTAGCATATTTGCCAACTCAAATTTTCTTTTAGAAGGTCTAAATTATATTTTGGAATTTAATTCAAACTAATGATAAAAAAACTTTTAGTAGTTTTTGTTGCTATTTTTACGATTACCTGTTATGCCCAAGAGGGTACAGCGTCTCCATATTCCTTCTACGGCATTGGAAGTTTAAAATTTAAGGGAACAGTTGAGAATAGGAGTATGGGTGGTTTGAGTATTTACAGCGATAGCATCCATGTAAACCTTCGTAATCCTGCGTCTTTTGCAGGAGAAAATCTTTTAATGTTCAATAATGAAAGCAGACCCGTTAAGTATGCGGTAGGAGGTAGTTATTCCAGTACGAATTTAAAAAGCAATACTAGTGAGGGCAACGTTTCTTCAAGTACATTTGATTATTTAGCACTGGCGCTTCCTCTTGGAAAGTTTGGTGTTGGGATAGGTATTATGCCTTACACAGCGGTTGGATATAAGTTAGAAACCACTAATGATGATGGGGCTACAACAAATCGTTTTAACGGTCAAGGAGGGTTAAATAAGGTCTATTTTGGTTTAGGCTATTTGGTGAATAAGAATTTAAGTATTGGTATTGATGCCAATTATAACTTCGGAAACATACAAAATAGTGCGATAGAATTTAGATTTGATAGTGATGGTTTACCATTGGTGGCACAATCCAGGGAAAATAATCGTTCCGACTTAAGTGGGTTGAATGTCAATTTAGGACTATCATATAAAGCGATGTTAAACGAAAGTTTGGAACTAGTTTCTGGGATAACATTTACACCAGAGAGTAAAATAACATCACAAAATCAACGTTCATTTTCTACAGTAAGGGTTGTATCGGGACAAATAAGTGTTAGAAATACAACAGATGTAGATCTGGAAAGCCAGGGCTTATTGGAGACCGATTTGGTGTTGCCTTCAAAATTTTCGTTCGGTTTTGGTCTTGGTGAACGTCGTAAATGGTTTGTTGGTACAGAATTTGAATCGCAAAAAACCAGTAATTTTGAGAACCCTTTATACGATACCTCTGTTACTAATTATGAAGATGGCTCTAGGTTTTCGTTGGGTGGATTTTATATTCCAGAGTACAATTCATTTTCAAGTTACTTCAAACGTGTGGTTTACAGAGCAGGTCTCAGGGTTGAGAAAACAGGTTTAAATATTGAAAATGAGTCCATAAAAGAGTTTGGCATGTCTTTTGGAGTAGGAATACCAGTTGGAGATTTTGGCTCTAACGCAAATTTAGGATTTGAAATTGGTAGAAGAGGTACAACTAATAGTGATTTAATACAAGAGAATTTTATTAATTTTCAGATTAGTTTATCTTTGAACGATAGATGGTTCAACAAACGAAAATATGATTAACAGCATAACATTATTATCATGAAGACAAAAATTACATTATTATTTGCATTATTTATAGGCGTAGGTATAGGTTTTGCACAGCAAAATGAAGAGTGTATGACTAAGCTTTCCATATTCCACGAATATGCAAAAGCTAAAAATTACGATGCAGCTTACGAGCCATGGATGGCAGTAAGAAACCAATGCCCAAAATTCAATATCGCAATTTATAGTGATGGAGAAAAAATATTAGACCATAAAATTGATAATTCTTCAGGGGCTGAGAAAAAAGCTTTTATTGAAGATTTATTGGACTTATGGGGAAAAAGAGTTGAGTTCTTTTCAAGCAAAACAGCTAGAGGGGAATATGATGCTAAGGCGTGCCAATTAATGTATGATAATAGAGAGCTTTTAGGTAAGACTAACGAAGAATTATATGCCTGTTATGATGCAGCTTATATAAATGATAAAGAAAACTTCACCAATCCTAAGAGTTTATATACTTACTTCTCTTTGATGGTAAAGTTATTTGATGCAGGTAAAAAACCAGCTAAGGATTTATTTAATAAATATGACGATGTAGTTGAAAAAATAGAAGATGAAGTTAAAAATTATTCTGAAAAACTGAATAAATTAATAGCCAAAGAAGATGCTGGAACGCCATTAACCAAAAGAGAAGGAAGCTACAAGAAATACTACGAAAGTTATTTGAAAGCTTATGACCAGATTGCTGGTAGCGTTGATGGGGAATTAGGTATTAGAGCGAATTGTGAAAACTTAATTCCATTGTATCAAAAAGATTTTGATGCTCATGCATCTGATGCTGTTTGGTTAAAACGTGCCGTTAGTAGAATGTATCATAAAGAATGTACAGAAGATCCTTTATATGAGAAGTTAG
The DNA here is from genome assembly GCF_040720935.1 of Algibacter sp. 2305UL17-15. NCBI lineage: Bacteria > Pseudomonadati > Bacteroidota > Flavobacteriia > Flavobacteriales > Flavobacteriaceae > Algibacter > Algibacter sp. 2305UL17-15. The sequence continues at coordinate 95,531 of NZ_JBFDAE010000006.1, read as the reverse complement.
TGAAATCTTACGATGAAACTGCACCATCTGCAGATACAAAATACTTCGTAGCCACGATTTTACTTAAAAACGGAAAGACTTCTGAGGCAGAGAGTTATTTACAACAATCTTATGATTTAGAAACAGATACGTTCAAAAAAGGAAAATTGGCTTATAGAATTGGATCAATACTTAAAAAGAAAGGTAGATTCGGTCAAGCAAGAGGATATTTTAGAGATGCTTTAAAATTGAATCCTTCTAACGGAAGACCTCATTTAGCAATTGCAGATATGTATAATGATAGTGCTAAAAACTGTGGCGATAGTAACTTTACCAAAAGAGCAGTTTACTGGTTAGCAGCACAAGAAGCGAGAAAAGCATCGCGTGTAGATCCTACATTAACTAAAGCGGCAGCACAGTCTGCAGCAAGCTATGAGTCTAAAGCACCTACAAAGGCTGAAATATTTACAGAAGGTAATTCTGGTCAAACCATAAAAATTGGTTGCTGGATTGGAGCATCAGTTGTTGTGCCTTAAAACAATATGAGGAAATTCATTACATATACTTATAAAAACATAGTCATAGCTTTTGCTCTGACTATGTTTTTTTCATGTAAAAACAACTTTAAAGAGGTTCAGAAAATAGGAATTTCAGAGAATGAACCTATTGGTGTTGCCGAAAACATTCATCTAAAATATACCGATTCTGGAAAGGTAAAGGCCATATTGAAAAGCGCTAAAATGCTTGATTATGCCAATAGAAAATTTCCATACAATGAATTTCTTGATGGTGTAAATTTGGAGCTTTTTGAAGATGGAAAAAAAAGTGTCATCGTTTCAGACTATGCCATTATTTATAGTAAAACTGATATTATAGATTTACAAGGTAATGTAAAAATCACAACACATAGTAACGATACGCTTTATGCAGAACAGTTGTATTTTGACCAAGCTACAGAATGGGTGTTTACGAACAAACCTGTAAAGTTTAGAACCGGTCAAGATTTAATACATGGTAATGGCTTCGATTCCAATAAAGGGTTTACCAATGCCGAGGTATTGGAAATAACGGGTATTATTACTTTAAAAGAATAATTATACTTCATAATTATTCTTATGCAAGACTTCAATTTTAAGTATCTTTGCAACATATTTCAATTTAAATTATGCGATACTCAAAGTTTTTTCAATACGTCTATTTGGTATTTGGAGCTTTATTTTTGTACGATGCCATTACAAAATACATGAACAATGGAGAAATAGCTTATCCTTCAATTTTATTGGGGGCAACAGCTATTTTTATGTTCTTCTTTAGAAAAAATTTCAATAAGAAATTCGAAAATAAAGACAAATAAATGACACTCTCAGTTGTTATAATTGTTGTTTCCTTGATACTTTCGGCGTTTTTTTCAGGTATGGAGATTGCCTATGTGTCCTCTAATAAAATTCATATTGAAATAGAAAAAAAGCAAGAAGGCATTCTAGCGAAAGTACTAGGTAAATTAACTGCTAAACCTTCTAAGTTTATTACCACAATGCTAATTGGTAACAATATAGCTCTGGTAATTTATGGGTTTTTTATGGGAGATGTATTGGTAAATTGGTTTCAATCCATGCTACCTTCTAATTCTGTATTTTTAAATTACATGTTAGACGATTTAAGTTTGCTGTCCCAAACCATAATTTCAACATTAATAATTTTAATTACTGCGGAGTTTTTACCTAAAGTGTTCTTTCAAATTTACGCTAATTCATTGATGAAATTTTTGGCGATTCCAGCTTATATATTTTATGCGCTATTCACTTTTGTGTCAGATTTTGTGATTTGGATTTCAGATTTGGTACTCAAATATTTCTTTAAAACAGAAGGAGATACCATTCAACTGGCATTTACAAAAGTGGAGTTAGGGAATTATATTAGTGAGCAAATGGAATCTGTTGAAGCCCATGATGAGGTAGATTCAGAAATTCAAATCTTTCAAAACGCATTAGAGTTCTCAGAAGTAAAAGCCAGAGAGGTTATGGTGCCCAGAACCGAAATTATTGCGGTTGAAATCAATGATAGTGTCAAATCTTTAAACGCTTTATTTACTGAAACCGGCTGCTCTAAAATAATAGTATATAAAGATTCTATGGATGATATTTTAGGCTACGTACATTCCTTTGAGTTATTCAAAAAGCCTAAAACCATAAAATCTATTTTATTGCCCGTGGAATTTGTTCCAGGTACTGTTTTAATAAGCGATGTGTTGAATAGTTTGATTAAAAGGAGAAAAAGTATAGCCGTTGTTTTAGATGAATATGGAGGGACTTCGGGGATTATGACCGTTGAGGATATTGTTGAAGAACTTTTTGGGGAAATTGAAGATGAACATGATAACGTTGTTTTGAACGAACAGAAAATTGACGATGGAACATTCGAATTTTCAGGGCGTTTAGAGGTAGATTATATTAACGAAACATACAAGATTAACTTACCTGAAGATGAGAATTATGAAACGCTGGGTGGTTTAATTGTCAATCATACCGAAGAGATTCCCCAACAAGGAGAAGTGATTAATATGGATACTTTTCAGTTTACTATTTTGGAAGTTTCCAATACAAAAATCGATTTGGTGGAACTAAAAATTACCACCGAAGATTAATCAAAAATGTATCTATAGTTTATTCTATGAATTAATGGGTATTTCTACTTTCATTATTAAATAGAAAATGGTACTTTCGCGCACGATATTTTCGTCAACTTACAATGCAAAAGCTTTTTACAGAAGTTTGGCATTAAAATTTTGACACATCAACTAACAAAAACCTTTTAAAGGTTTAAAATTTTAAATACACATGGCAGTTTTAAATAAAATTAGACAAAAAACATTTGTTCTTATAATTGTTATTGCTTTAGCATTATTCGCTTTTATATTATCAAGCCTTTTTGATAACAGAGATGCGCTTTTTAATAAATCACAGCATATTGTGGCTACTATTAACGGGAAAGATATTACGCGTAATGACTTTTTACAAAAGGTAGAAGCGGCACAACGCCAAATGGGACCAGATGCTACCAACACGCAAGTAATGAATATGGTGTGGAACCGCGAGTTGAGAGAGTCTGTATTATCTTCCGAATATGAAAAATTAGGGATTTCAGTAGAGAAAGATCAAATGCGCGATTTGTTAAAAACAGCCTTAGCTGGAAGCCCGGAGTTTTTAAATGAAGCTGGCTTGTTTGATGAAGGAAAGTTAAACGAATACATCGCAAATTTAAAGAACACGTCTGCCGAAGCTTATGCTGGTTGGGTAAACTATGAAAAACAAGTTGCTGCGAATGCATTGCAACAAAACTATTTCAATCTTGTTAAAGCTGGTTTGGTGGGTACCCTTTCCGAAGGGGAATTAGAGCATAAGCTTGAAGGGAATAAAGTAGATATCAAGTTTGTGCAAATTCCTTACAGCACTATTGCAGATAGTACAATAGCTGTCAGTAAATCTGATATTGCCGCATATATCAAAGCACATAAAAATGAGTTTGAAGTTGAGGCTTCCCGAGATATTAAATATGTTGAGTTTAAAGAAGAAGCCACGGTTGCTGATGAAAATGCACTAAAAGCTGTTTTGGAAGGTTTTAAAACTGGTAAAACGGAATACAATCAATCTAGTGGAACTACAGATACTATAAAACCTTTTTCAGAGGTGAAAAATAACGAAAGCTATATTAATTTAATAGCAGATTCAGATGTACCGTTTGAAGATCGGTTTGTGTTTAAATCTAGCTTGCCTAAAGAATTTGCCGATGATATCTATAACTTAAATGAAGGCGAAGTTTTTGGGCCTTATAAAGATAATGGTTTCTATAAGTTGTCAAAAGTTATCGAGACCAAGCAAATTCCAGATTCTGCAAAAGTAAGACACATTTTAATTCCTTTTATAGGAGCTGCTAGTGCGGGACCTGATGTAACCAGAACTGAAGAGCAAGCAAAATCATTGTCGGATAGTTTATTAAGTGTGCTTAAAAGAAACACATCCAAGTTTCCTGAATTTGTAACAGAGTTTTCTTCAGATCAAGGAAGTGTGGCAAAAGGCGGGCGTTACGATTGGCATCCTTACGGCACTATGGTACCAGAATTCAATGATTTTGAATTTGAAGGTAAAGAAGGCGATTTAGGAGTTGTTAAAACAGATTTCGGATTTCATATTATTGAAGTTGAAGGGCAAAAGAATAAAAGTAAAGCAATTAAATTAGGAACGATTGCTAGAAAAATAGAGCCTTCTGAGGAAACGATCAATGCCATATTTAGAGATGCTTCCAATTTTGAAATCTCTGCTGCGAATAAAGATTTTGAAGCGGTTGCAAAAGAAAAGAACTTAAATGTGCGTCCGGTTAATGGTATTAAAGCCTTAGACGAAACAATCCCCGGTATTGGGAGTCAAAGACAAATAGTGCGTTGGGCGTTTGAAGATGAAACGGAAGTTGGGGATATAAAACGCTATACCATTCCTAATGGTTATGCCATTGTACAATTGGTTGCAAAACATAAAGAAGGCTTAATGTCTGTTGAAGATGCTTCTGCAACAGTATTACCAAAAATAAGAAAAGAGCGTAAAGCTGAACTCATAAAATCACGTATTACAGCATCCACATTAGAAGAGGTAGCTGCTGCTGAAAATGTTACGGTAAGAACTGCACCGGCAATAAACATGAAAAACCCAACAATTTCCGGAGGCGGTAGAGAGCCATTGGTGGTTGGAGCTGCATTTGCTTTAAAAGAAGGCGAAACTTCAAAATTAATTGCAGGAAATAATGGGGTATATATGGTGCAAGTTACTAAAGTGACACCAGCGGTAGAATTGGATAATTACCAGGCCGCAGCCAATAGAATAGAACAACAAAAATCAAGCATTGTAAACTCTAAACTTTACGAGGCTTTAAAAGAAGCTGCAGAAATTGAAGATAATAGAGCTGAGCTTCAAATTCAATAGTAAAAATAAAAAACTAACTCAATTTAAAAGCCTCAGTTTTACTGGGGCTTTTGCTTTTTATGAAATGTTTTAACACAACAGTTTTCCTTTAAAAAGAGGGGGTTAAGGGGTGTGTCTATTAAAGGATGTGCATATTTAAGGAAAATAAATTTACACCTCCCTTACTCCCTCCTTATTAGGAGGGAAACTCATGCCTTTAAAAAAGCTTATACTTCATATTATTCCACAACAGTTTCCCCTCTAAAAAGAGGGGATTAAGGGGTGTGTCTTTAAGTGATTCTATATTTAGGTAATGTGGAAAAAAATGGTTGGTGGTTTTGTTGAAAATATTTTTTAATAAATATTAACGAACTATTTTTACAACACCATATCACAATAAGCAATCACAGTATCAAAACCTTTACCCTTAAAATAAGCCGTAGGATCTACCTCAGAACACGCCAAAATAAAATCCCCGCCCCAAGCACCTAAACTTTTCATAGCGCCTTCAAAATCATTAAAGTAAAGTGATTTTACCGTATCCTGTTTTGTGAGTTTTGAAATAATAGTTTCGTGTTGCGTTATTAATTTTTGGAACTCGTTTAAGCTTTCACATGAAATGAGTTGTTTTGTAATCGCATCAATTTCAGAAATAACAGGTTTTAAATCGGTTTTTATCGCTTTGTAATGCGCAATGCCATCGCGACTGTTTTGCTTTTTATTCAGATACACAAAATAAAGGTGTTCTTTAAAAACAGGATTAAAATCAACAACATTAACAGTTGGTTTGCCTTTTTCTAAACGATACGTTATAGGTTCATTGTTTCGAGCGCAAGCGATATCATAACCGCTACCTCCAAAGGTTTGTCTTAAAAGGAGATAGGGGTCAATATCAAGCCATTGCGCAATGTTATTTATTAAGGTTGACGAACTGCCCAGTCCCCAATGTCTTGGGAATTCTAATTTAGAACTTAATTTGAACCCCTTTCCTAATATTTTTTTTCCTTCTTCATCATCATAATCATCAAGATATTCGTTAAAAAAATCCCTGTTTAATCTTGATGCATTAAACAGTATTTTAAGGAGTGTTTTAGAAATTTCACCGTCATGGGTCTCCATATTTGTTTCATAAATAAAAGGAAAAGCAATTTCCTCGAATATATACTCGTGTTCAAACCAGACAGCATTTTTTTCATCAAAACTTTGCCAAATTAGTTGTCTTTCGTCAATATTATCAACAGTTAAAGATTGTCCGTATTTTGTTGGAACTGCAAGAGATAATGCGCCATCAAGCACCACGTATTCTCCAGTTAATAATAATTTCCCGTTACTTCTAAACTTTTTCAATGCCCTTGATTTTTGAGTAAAACTTTGCGCCCCTTGCCTGGCCGACAGGTTTGCGCGAAACATTCTTTTTTTACTTTCGTAACTTATTTAAAGCGGCAACAACAGCAACATGTGTCACGGTATTCGTTTTAAAATGTTCTGTCAACGTTAGTTTTTCAGCATCATTCGCTTCAAACTGATTTAATATATTCATCAAGTGCATTTTCATATGTCCCTGTTGGATCCCCGTGGTTATCAACGAACGCAACGCTGCAAAATTTTGAGCTAAACCGGCAACAGCAACAATTTGCATCAATTCTTTGGCAGAAGGCTTGTGCAATAGTTCCAAAGATAATTTAACCAAAGGATGCAAACCTGTAAGTCCGCCAACAGTCCCTAAAGCCAACGGAATTTCCATCCAAAACCTAAAAACATCATCGTTTATTTCGGCATGAGACAAACTACTATACCGACCGTTTCTAGATGCGTACGCATGTACACCCGCTTCAACAGCCCTAAAATCATTTCCAGTAGCCAAAACAACTGCATCGATCCCGTTCATAATGCCTTTATTGTGCGTGACCGCACGAAAAGGCTCAACCTCTGCAATTTTTATAGCTTGAACAAATTTGTTCGCAAATTCTTGAGCAGATATATTCTTGTTTTCAGTCAAATCTTCAACAGGACAACTTACCTCTACTTTTACCAAACATTCAGGCACATAGTTAGAAAGTATGCTCATCACTATTTCTATATGCCGTTCTTCATCTGAAAACCCTTCAAAATTTAAGGCTTCACGTTTAAACGTTGTCGCAAACTGCTCTAAACATGAATTTATAAAATTCGCGCCCATAGCGTTCAGGGTTTCAAAAGACGCGTGCAATTGATAGTAGCCTTTTAGATCTTCAGTTTTATTCCGAAGTTCAATATCAAGAATACCGCCACCACGTTTTTCCATGTTCTCGGTTAGAGATTTGGCATCTTCAATAAGTTTGGACGTTACGGTATTAAAAAACCGCTCTAAGACATCAAATTCGCCATGAAACATAAAATGGACCTGCCCTACTTTTTTGGTGGAGATTACTTCAGCTTTAAAACCACCTCTATCCAGCCAAAATTTAGCCGATTTACTAGCGGCAGCAACCACCGAGCTTTCCTCGATTGCCATTGGAATTGTATGCATTTTGCCATTAATAAGAAAATTAGGCGCAACACCCAAAGGGAGATAGTAATTGCTAATGGTATTCTCAATAAACTCGTCATGCAATTGCTGTAATTTCCCATCGGTATGCCAATACTGCTTTAAAACCTGTTTGGCATCGGTTGTATTTGAGAAATAGGTATCAACAATCCAATCAATTTTTTCAGATTTAGAGAGTTTAGAAAAACCAGAAATCGTTTTGCCCATAATAGCATTCTTTTAAAATGCAAAGATACTACACTTGGTCTGAAAATTGAACTGCTATAAAAAAGACGTTATTTAAGTGTTAATAGTTTCGTTTAATTACATAATTTTTAGTAAACTTGACAACTCTTTATTAAATAAGTAGTTTTTTCGACAAAACATCTCTAATTTGTAATATTATTTCAATAAAATGGACAGAAGTGGAAGTTGAAACTAAACATTAATAAGACAGATTTAGTCGTATGAAATACTTAAAATTCTCCCTTTGTGTTTGTTTTTTTATCTGTTTTTCAATTACAGCGCAAACCAAAGAAATTACTTTAGAAGATATCTGGAGTGGTGCTTTTAGAACCGAAGGCATGGATGTATTACATTCCATGAAAGACGGGCAGCGTTATTCGGTATTCAATTTTGATAGGGCTTCCCGTTCTACTTCAGTTGATATTTATGATTATAAAACTTTAAAAAAGGTTGAAACTTTAGTGAGTTCTGCTCAACTTGATGCATTACCTTATTTTACGGATTATATATTTAGTGATGATGAACGTCAAGTGATTTTGGCAACTAACGAAGCGTCCATTTACCGTCGTTCTAAATTAGGCAATTATTATATTTATGATGTTCATGATGCCTCTTTAACGCTGATTTCTGAGGAAAAAATTCAAGAACCCACATTTTCCCCAGATGGAAAGAAAATTGCTTTTGCTTTCAATAATAATTTATATGTAAAGGATTTAACTTCAAATGAAATCAATCAAATCACTTTTGATGGTGAAAAAAATAAAATTATAAATGGAATTACAGATTGGGTCTATGAAGAAGAATTTGCTTTTGTAAGGGCTTTTGAATGGAATGCCGATAGTAATAAAATAGCCTTTATAAAATTTGATGAAACCAACGTGCCAGAGTTTTCTATGGATATTTATGGACAAGGTTTATACCAAACGCAGCAAGTGTTTAAATATCCAAAAGCGGGAGAGCCAAACTCTTTAGTATCGCTTCATATTTATAATTTAGAAAATGATAAGCTTACAGATGTCAAGGTTGATAAAGGGTATGACGAATTTTATATTCCGAGGATAAAGTGGACCAATAATCCTGATATTCTAAGTGCTCATTTTATGAACCGTAAACAAAACGAATTAGATGTATGGTTTGTGAATGCTGAAAATAATAGCTCTAGTTTGGTGCTTTCAGAAACAGATAAAGCCTATATTGAAATTACTGATTATTTAACCTTTTTAGAAGATAATAGTTTTATTTGGACAAGTGAAAAAGATGGTTACAATCATATTTACCATTATTCTAAAACGGGTAAATTAATAAACCAAGTTACAAAAGGGAATTGGGAAGTGACTGATTATTATGGCTACGATGCAAAGAATAATAGGATTTTCTATCAATCTACCGAAAATGGTTCCATAAATAGAGCTGTTTATAGTATAAAATTAAATGGTAGAAATAAAACAAGATTAACAAAAAGCGATGGCACAAACGCAGCAGAGTTTAGTGCAGATTTCTCTTATTTTATAAATACATTTTCAAGCGCATCTACGCCTACTGAATATACGTTGCATAATGCTTCCTCTGGAGATTTAATTAAAAGTATCAAGGATAATGATAAATTATCTCAAAAACTTTCAGATTATAAAACCTCAAAAAAAGAGTTTAGTACTATTCATGTAAATGGAAACGACTTAAATATGTGGATGATAAAACCAGCGAATTTTGATGCATCAAAAAAACATCCTTTACTTATGTTTCAATATTCGGGAGCAGGACGCCAAAAAGTTGTGAATAGTTGGAATACAAGTAATGATTATTGGTTTTATTATTTGGCGAGTAAAGGCTATATAATTGTGTGTACAGATGGCCGTGGAACACCACATAATGGTGCTGAATTTAAAAAAGCTATTTATGGTCAATTGGGAAAATATGAAGTCGAAGACCAAATTGCAGTTGCTAAAAAACTAAGAGCAGAACCTTTTATTGATGCTAGTAGAATAGGTATTTGGGGGTGGAGTTTTGGGGGTTTTACAAGTAGTAATTGCTTGTTTCAAGCAAATGACGTTTTTAAAATGGCAATTGCAGTAGCACCAGTAACAAGCTGGCGTTTTTATGATTCTATTTATACTGAGCGTTTTTTAGGAATGCCTCAAGAAAACCCAAGTGGATACGATGATAATTCGCCAATAAGCCATGTCGAAAAACTAAAAGGAGATTATCTTTTGATTCATGGTTCGGCCGATGATAATGTACATGTGCAAAACACCATGCGTTTAGTAGAGGCTTTAGTGCAAGCTGATAAGCAGTTCGAATGGGCGATCTATCCAGATAAAAACCATAGTATTTATGGCGGCAATACAAGGCTTCATTTATATAAAAAAATGACAAACTTTATGCATCAAACGCTCGGGGATAAAATTCAGCAACCTAAAGAAATTAAAAAGGTTGAATAAAACATAATAGACAACTAACTAATCATCAAATTTTATGGCAAATTCTATTACTGCAAAGCAAAAAGAACTATTTGGACACCCAGTAGGCTTATATGTTCTGTTTTTTACTGAAATGTGGGAGCGTTTTTCCTATTATGGAATGCGCGCAATTTTGGTATTATATCTAGTTCAAGCTACTTCGGATGCTAATCCTGGGCTAGGATGGACTAATGGAGAGGCCTTAGCACTTTATGGTTGGTACACCATGTTGGTTTATGTAGCATCAATTCCTGGAGGTTGGATTGCTGATAAATTTTTAGGACAAAAAAAATCGGTATTATATGGCGGGATTCTTTTGGTTGCTGGACATAGTGTTTTGGCAATAGAGGAAATGTGGGCTTTTTATACTGGCTTAGGGTTGATTATAGCAGGGGTTGGGATGTTAAAACCAAACATATCAACTATGGTTGGGGGCTTATACAAACAAGGGGATATACGTAGAGATAAAGGATTTACAATTTTCTATATTGGAATAAACGTTGGCGCTTTTTTATCTAGTTTGATAGTAGGTACCGTAGGAGAAGTATATGGATGGCATTATGGCTTCGGTTTAGCAGGAATAGGAATGGCGTTAGGGTTAATTCAATATGTGTTAGGTCAAAAACATTTAAAGCATGTTGGCAATTTTTTAGGTGCATCGATTGATAAAGAAGAAAAAGCTGCAATGAATAAACCGTTGACCAAAGTAGAAAAGGATAGGGTTGTGGTTTTATTTATATCCTTTTTATTGGTAATTGTTTTTTGGGGAGCATTTGAACAAGCTGGGGGATTAATGAATATTTATGCTTCGGAAAAAACAAATAGACTGTTATCTTTTTCTTTACCATTTATAGGGAATGAAATTCCAGCGTCTTGGTTTCAGTCTTTAAATGCAATGTTTATTATCTTTTTAGGCACAAGTGTTGCTGCCTATTGGGCGCGTAGAAAATTAAGAGGAAAGGTGGCCACATCATTATTTAAAATGATAGTTGGTTTGATAATAATGGGCACAGGATTCTTTTTTATGACAGCTGCTGCAGGACAATATGAAAGCAATGGGGCATCTGCAATGTATTGGTTAGTATTGGCTTATTTATTTCATACGATTGGAGAATTATGTATTTCTCCAGTAGCCTTGTCATATATCACAAAATTAGCACCCTTAAAATATGCTTCTTTAATGATGGGTGTATATTTTGCAATGACTGGTTTTGGTAATAAATTGGCTGGTTTGCTTGGTGAAGCTTCTGAAAGTTTGGGTGAATACACCATATTTACAGGAATTGCGGTTTTTTGTGTCCTTTTCGGGATTCTGGTCATGATCTTTAGAAAGAAATTGGAGACCTTGACACATGGAGCTGAGGATAATGAAAGAACAATGAACGAGGAGGCTGAAGGCTTCGAATTAGCAGATAACTAATACTGGAAATTATGATAGAAAACTCAACTGACCAATTTTTTAAAGATAAAGTTTTAGGGCATCCTTCGGGTTTATTCGTTCTGTTTTTTACAGAGATGTGGGAGCGTTTTTCATATTACGGTATGCGCGCCATATTGGTAATATTTCTAACAGGATCGCTTTTGGGTGATAACCCGGGGTGGGAATGGAGTTCGTCAGCTGCATTGTCGCTTTTAGGAACTTATGCCATGCTGGTTTATTTAACACCATTATTAGGCGGATGGTTAGCAGATAATAAAATTGGCTATCGAATGGCTGTGGTTATAGGCGCACTTCTTATGACAATAGGGCACGCCTCCATGGCAATTGAAACACCTACCTTTTTGTATATAGGTATAGCCTTTTTAATCATTGGGAACGGTTTTTTTAAGCCAAATATGACTTCCATTATTTCTAAAATGTATGAGGGGCATGATGAAAAGAAAGATGGCGCCTATAATATTTTTTATATGGGCGTAAATGCAGGTGCCTTTATAGGTATTATGCTTTGTGGATGGGTTGGTGAAAAAATTGGTTGGAGTTTTGGTTTTGGATTAGCCGGTGTTTTTATGCTATTGGGGATGCTTCAGTTTTATTTTGCGCAACCACTTTTTGGGAATCTTGGAGACAAACCAATTAAAGTTAAAGAAGAAATAGAAATTGAAGACGTATCAAATAATACCAATAAAACAACAGTTAAGCTTAATCATTTTTCATTACTGGATTATATATTAATTGGCATATTTACGGTATCAGCAATTGTTTTTATAATTAATGATCCGCTTAGTAAAATTGGCGATATTCAAACTTTTAATTTTACGATTGCTGGATTAACTGATTCTTTGTTTTTTGCGCTTTTAGCGGCCATTACATTTGTTCTGCTTTTAATAATTAGGATTCCAAGATATGCGGCCATTGAACGTGATAGAATGATTGCGTTTTCAGTTTTTTGTATTTTCACAATCTTTTTCTGGGCAGCTTTTGAGCAAGCAGCAGGATCTCTACCAATATATACTAGAGATTTCACAAATAGGGTTTTAGAAGGTAATGCTGCTACTATTTTTAAGATAGTAGATTTGATTGTTACCATAGTGCCTCTAGGGGTTATTACTTATGTTTTGTTAAGTTTATTCAGAAAGACTTTTAATAGAATTAGATTATCTAATATTATTTTAGGGTTTAGTTTTGTTATTGTATGGGTAATTGTGTTGTACAAAGTATATATTGAGTTTCAATCTACAGAAACCGAAGTACCAATAACATGGTTTGCCATACTAAATTCATTGTTTATTATCATATTTGCGCCATTATTTACAAAATGGTGGGATAGTAAATACAATCCGCCAGCATCAGTAAAGTATTTTCTAGGACTTTTACTACTAGGACTTGGTTTTGGTTTTTTAGCTTTTGGAGCTAAAGATGTTGTTCTGGGAGCTCAAACGGCAAGTTTAAGTATGGCGTGGTTAGTATTTGCATACTTATTCCACACACTTGGCGAAATGTGCTTGTCTCCAATGGGATTATCTTATTTGAGTAAATTAGTTCCAAGTCGAATGATAGCTTTTATGTTTGGGGTTTATTACTTAGCCATAGCTATTGGTAACAAACTTGCGCATTATGTAGGTGGAGATATTGAAAAAATCACGGAAGAACATGGTCTTTCTTTTTTCTTTTTGATTTTTACGCTTATACCTATTGGTTTAGGGATTGTTTCTTTGCTTCTACATCCGTTGCTAAAAAAACTAATGCACGGTGTACGTTAATCGAAAAAAGCGTTAAAAAATATCCAAAAAACTCTTGTTTAGAAGCTTTTTTTGTAAGTTCGGCATATCATTTGCAACAAATAAGTTATGAAAAAAATTGTATTTATAGTCACAATCGCGCTACTAACATCGGTTAGTGGTATCGCTCAGGAAATAAAATGGGTAACTTTAGATGAGGCTTTAGCGCTTCAAAAAAAGAACCCAAAGAAAATTATGATGGATGTTTACACTGTTTGGTGTGGGCCATGTAAAATGTTGGATAAAAACACGTTTCAAAATCCAGATGTAGCCGAATATGTAAATAAAAACTATTACGCTGTTAAGTTTAATGGCGAAGGCAATGATGTGGTTAAGTACAAGGATAAATCATTTTCCAATCCTAACTATGACCCTGCAAAAGCTAATAGGCGCAATTCAGCACATCAATTAGCTCGGTATCTACAAGTAAGTGCTTATCCAACTGTAGTGTTTTTTGATGAAAAGGCTGATGTGATTGCTCCTATTCGTGGATATCGAAAACCAACTGAGTTTGAGATATATTTAAAACTCTTTAAAAATGATGACCATAAAGTGATTAAAACCCAAGAAGAGTTTAGCAAATATTGTAAAGCTTTTAAACATGAATTTAAAAGTTAAAATATAAGGTTGCATACAATTGGAATTTAATACTCAATAATAAACGCTCCCTTTTTACCGGTTTGGTGAAAAGGGAGTTTTCTTTTTGCGCAAATGGCACTCCAGTTTTCAACATAAGATTTATAATTACTACCATCTGCAATAATCTGTTTTGGCTGTATGGAATCAATCAATCTATTTAAGTTTATTTTGGGCGATTGTCTTAAAAGCACATAATTTGGATTAAATTGTTTTAAATTATAAAGTCCTAAACTATCTACAATTAACAGCTTCTTATTGTTTAAAATGTAAACCGGTTTAATACTTTCTTTCTCAACACCTTCAATATTATTTAGAACCTGATAATTTCTAACAATATTGTTTTTTGATGCTGTAATGCTATCAAAATCACTTGCAGTTACAATAGTGTTATTAATGGTGTTTCCAATCAAACTATATCTACTTTTATGAAATACAATAAACTGCTTATTTGGTTTAGAATAGTTAGTATAAATAACTGCACATTGTACAACAATTATAGCCACCAGAAACCATCTTAAGTTTCTATAGTTCCTTCTAAAGAACACTTTAAAAAATGAAATAATCAACGTATAAAACACTAAAACGTATAAAAAACTAAACGGAATATCCTTAAACAAAAAAGATTCCTGATGGGATACCCATCCCACAAAATCATTCATATAACCAATGATACTTCCAAAAATTGAAGCTAATACATTAGGAAGGATATTTAAAACAGCCAGTAAAATAACAAGAATCCCTAACCCAAGTATCATCCCTAAAAGAGGGATAATTACTAAATTGGAAATAAAAAATAATCCAGGAAACTGATGGAAATAAAAGAGACTTATAGGGATAATCCCAAACTGTGCAGCAATAGTTATAGTAAGCGTATGCCAGTATTTGTCTAATAACCAATTTTTTGGTCGCCAAAGTTTGTAGAGAATTGGGTCAATAATTACAATAGCAAAAACAGCCAGATAACTCAATTGAAAACCAACATCAAATAAAAACATCGGTTTAAACAGTAACAAGACCAATATTGAAATTGCCAAGGTATTGTATATGTTGGTCGGTCGTTTAAGGTTCATGCCAATAGCAACAATACTAAACATAGTAACCGCACGTGTTACAGATGCTGAAAGCCCCGCGATTACAGCAAAACTCCATAAAAAACTAACCAACACTATGGTTTTTATAAGTCTCCCATGTTTAAGTTTTTCTAGCGGTTTAAATACAATAGTTAAGATGAGGAGAACAATTCCAACATGCAGCCCTGAAACCGCCAAAATATGTATGGCGCCTGCATTGGTGTAGCTATCGTAAACATCTTCGCTTATATCTTGCCGTTGCCCCAATAAAAGCGCATTGATTATTGCGAGTTCATCGGGCTTAAAATCATACTTTTTTAACTTAGAATTTATATGATCTCTTATGGAATTGGCAATTCCGAAAATGGTCGTTTTCTTGGAGTTCGTTTTAAAAATACTGGCGTTGTCAACAAAGAGTTGGTGGTAGATATATTTCTTTTCAAGATAATTTTTGTAATCAAATTGCCCAGGATTTAAAGGGGGATTTAAATCTTTAAATTCAGTTTTAACAACATAGATTTCGTCAACATGTAATGAATGTGAAGTGCTGTCTTTTTTGATGTTTAACAAAGACTTCCCGGAGATTTTATTATTCCCCATTTCAAAAACATCAATAATATATTTATCAGAATAATACCCGGGTTTTAAAACTTCTCTAATACGGAATGTTATAGTCTGAATGGTGTCTTTTTTAGAATCTAAATTGTGTAAATAATGGTTAGTGAAATTCTTTTCATTATGAAGGTTTACGGTTAATATGCCGATACTCACCATGGTTAAAAAAGCAATCGATCCAAACCAAATAGACTGAGTAAACTGTTTTTTTGAAACAAATAATAAGATTGATAAGAGCGTTAATAATACTGAGGATGTCGCAATTGAAATATTCAGATCAATCAAAATAAAACTCCCCATGACGATGCCTACTATTAAAAAAACGGTAAGCTTTATTATAGAGAAGTTTAGTAGTTTCATGCTATGCTAATATACTAATTTGTCAATTTCAAATATTGAAGACATACATAAAGATGTTTAGTTATTGTCTATTTGGACTGCTTGAGAATGGTTTTAAATTAACTTATATTGTAGAAAAAACTGTAAGTCTAAGATGTTTTTCAAAAACATATTCAATCTAAGCAATTTCAATAGCATCGCTTTGCTTTTAATTTCTTTGCATTTTAATGCTCAAACGCCTTTATACTCTAATGTGCAGGTTAATGATAATGGTTCTACTAGTAATAGATTAGGTTCAGCGAGTACAACACGAAATGTAGGTATAGATCAAAACGGCAATATCTATGTGGTCTATTTGAGTCCATCGGATATTAGAATGTCTAAAAGTGTGGATAATGGTCAAAGTTATTTGTCTAGTGTTGCTGTAGGTACGTCAAATTTAGGCAATCCAGAAATTGCTGTTAGTGATAATGGACACGTTTTTGTGTCTTGGGTAGATGCTGTCAATTCTCAAATTTTCCTCTCAATTAGCACAGATGGTGGTTTAAATTTTAGTAGTCCAAAAAGTTTAGGGGAAGTGGCTGTTGGAGATATAACTGCTCATATGGTAACCCAAGGAAAGAGCATTTATCTTGTTACCAGAAGTGGCTCATTTGTTTATTTTAATTCCAATAACGGGCTGGGAGATTTTAAAAAAATTGAAACGGAGTTTAATTTTGTTTATACTGATATTCAAGTAGATAAGTCAGGTCGTGTGTTTGTAGTTGCAGATGATCCAAATCTTTATATGTTTCAGTTAGATGAAGAAAATGTTGCGCTTATACCCAAAAGCTTAACGCCTCCTGGTCAAGTCTATTTTTCAAGTTATTCCTTAAGTGATGGTCCTTGTGGTACATTCGTTTTTGTGGCAGGTGGTGGCGTTTCAAATCCAGCAAGTACTGGATACAAAATGGATGTGAATACAGGAAATAGCACTACCGTTGCTTTTGCGCTTCAATCTGTTGGAACAGAGGCAAGGGTTTTATACGCTAATGCGGAAGGTACATTAATAGACGGTTACTCAAATGATAAAGGCGAACTTTTAATCAATGTGAGTTCTAATCAGGGACAGTCTTTTGGCAACCCGATTGTTGTCGCAAAAGGGGAGAGCCACAGTATTGGGAGAAACCCACTAACTGATGATGTTGTTGTGGTTTATCAAAATAATGACGCTATTTATAGTAGTGTTTATGAAAGTTCACTCAAAAGAATAGGGCTAATCGAGCCCTCGCCAAAGTTATCCATTTGTAATGGCGCCAATTTTAATTTGGATTATATCCTGAGTTCTAATTTTAATACTGCTACAGATTTTAAAGTAATTTTGAGTGATGAGTTTGGAAGCTTCGTAAATGGTGTGGAAATTGGAAGCGTTGCTTCAAATTCCAATGGAAGTATCAATTGCGTATTACCTAATAATTTACCGCCTAGCGATGGCTATTTGTTAAAAATGGTGTCTCTGTTTGATTGTGTTGAAAGCGAATTTGTAAACATTAATATTGGTGTCGGAGCATCCATTAACGCTTTACCCGCTCTGGTTTTAGATGATTTATATATAGCGTGTTTGGATGACGATGGAGTTATTATAAATGCTTTTCCTGAGATTGAAACTCATATTTCAGAAGTGAATTATAATTTTGAATGGAAGTTAGAAAACGAGACTTTATTGAATGAAACAAGTTCAAGTATTGCAACAAAGGTATCTGGGATTTATGAAGTGATCGTTGCGGACAAAATTTCCAACTGTACGGTTTCAAGAACAACACAGGTTCATATTGGGGAACCACCAAAAATAAGCATTGAGCTTTTATCCGACGATTTCGAAAAAAACCAAACCATACATATTATTGCAGAAGGTATAGGGGATTATGAATACAGCTTGGGTAATGGCCCATACCAAGATAGTTCTACATTTTCAGGGGTTGGGCCAGGAGAACATGTTGTCGAAGCACGTGATAAATATGGATGTGGGTCAGATCAATCATCTGTAAGCATATTAGGATATTCGTCTTTTTTTACACCCAATAATGATGGGTTTAATGACTATTGGAATATTGATGCTCTAAAGAACCAAAATGCAACAATATCCATATTTAATAGGCATGGCGAACTCTTAAAACAAATTAATACCTCAGGTTCTGGCTGGAATGGCATAAGTAATGGAGGTATGATGCCAAATGACGATTACTGGTTTAAAGTAGAATATCGTGACTTAAAAACTGGAGTGCCCAAAACGTTTTTGTCACATTTCACATTAAAACGGTAGATTATAAAACGCGACGCGCTTCAGTAAATGCCGATAGCCAATACTTTTCATTTAAAGACGAAATAATAACGCCATTTGAAGTTGTTGCATGGATAAAATAAATAGCATCGTTTTTTATTTCCACAACCAAACCTACATGATTGATGGCGTTTCTGCGGTTTTTTCCAGTTTTAAAAAACAGCAAATCGCCTTTAAGAGTTTCCCTTAATTTTATTTTTTTACCTTTTTTAGCCATGTCCCTCGAAATCCGTGGAAGGTAAACTTGATGCGCCTTGAACGATTCATGTATGAGTCCAGAGCAGTCCATGCCTCTTTTTGTCGTGCCGCCCCATTTATAACGAACGCCCAAGAACTCCTTCGAGAAATTAATGATATTTTGTGGTTTAGAAGCTGAAACTGTTGTGCTTTTGTTTTCTGATGTCCTTGGAAATTCAGCTGTAGCACCATTTTTAACCTTCGATTTTTTGGTAATGACCTTTGCAGATTTGTTTCTTTTCTGTTTACTGCGTTTTGAAGATTTGCAGTTGCTAAAACTTATCACTAAAAAAATTAAGAAGAGCCACTTTTTCATAAAAAGAACTATGCTTTTAGAGCATTATAAATCAATTTAGCAGTTTTTTCACTAGCACCTTTCCCGCCAAGTTTTTGTTCTAATTCATAATAATCATGAAATAGTCCTTTGCGTTTTTCGTCGTCTAAAATTAATTCCAATTCTTTTTTCAAACGTTTTTTATTAAAATCATTTTGAATCAATTCAGTTACGACTTCTTTGTCCATAACTAAATTTACTAACGAAATATACTTAAGGGTTATTATGCGTTTTGCAATATGATAAGAAATAGAACTTCCTTTATAACACACAACCTGTGGTACTTTAAACAACGCGGTTTCTAAAGTCGCTGTGCCGGAAGTTACCAAAGCTGCATAAGAAACACTCAGTAAATCATAAGTCTTATTTGAGATGAAACTAACGTTTTGGTTTTTTATAAACGATTGATAAAACTCATAATCCTGACTGGGCGCTCCAGCAATTACAAACTGATATTCAGGAAAATCGTCCACTAAACTTAACATCACAGAGAGCATTTTGGTAATTTCCTGTTTTCTGCTTCCGGGTAATAAGGCAATAATAGGTTTGTCGGTTAATTTATGTTTTGCTCTAAATTTAAATTCCCCAACCTGTTTTCGGTTTGCAATAGCATCAATAAGTGGATGTCCAACAAACGTAACATCATAATCGTATTTTTTGTAAAATTGTTTTACAAAAGGCAAAATCACAAACATGGCGTCAATATCGCGTTTTATAGCTTTTACCCTGCTGGCTCTAGATGCCCAAACTTGTGGGGAAATATAATAGTTTGTTCTAAACCCTTTTGCTTTTGCCCATTTTGCAATCCGTAAATTAAAACCAGAATTATCAATAAAAATAACCACGTCTGGATTAAAATCTTCAATATCATTTTTACAGAATGAAATCAATTTAAAAATCTTCCGAAGATTCATAATCACTTCCGAAAACCCCATAAAAGCACGTTCTTTATAATGTTTTACCAAGTGTCCGCCCGCGTGTTGCATTAAATCGCCACCCCAAAATCTAATATCGGCTTTACTATCAATTTTTAGTAAAGCTTTCATCAAATTAGAGCCATGTAAATCTCCAGATGCTTCTCCAGCAAGAATATAATACTTCATTTAAAAATGAATCAAAATAGTTTAATTACAAATGTGAAAACGGCGATAAAAACAGTAATCAACAAAACGCCCCTTGCACGATAATCTTGGCGTTTTTTTATGAAAATAAAAAATGCGATAAGGTTTAATATAGCACCTATACTAATCAGTTTTCCTAAAAAACCTTCGTTATAAGCAGCTTTAACAACTGTAGTGAAGTCGTCTCCGTTTCCTAAAATTGTTGTCGCAATAAACAAACCAATGGCGTTGGCTATTAAGCCAACTAAAATTCCTATTCCAAGTTCTTTTTTCATCTATGCCGAATTTATTTCAGTATCATTTAAATCCCAAGTGTTTAATTCTTGGATAGCATGGTGTGCTGTTAAATCAAATTGAACAGGAACAAGCGATACATAGTTGTTTTCAAGTGCCCATTCATCGGTGTCTTCGCCACCATCTAAATTAACAAATTTCCCCGTTAACCAATAGTAATCCCGTCCTTGTGGGCTTTTACGTTTGTCAAATTTTTCTACCCAATTAGCGCGTGCTTGTCGGCAAATTTTAATGCCTTTAATATCCTTTTTAGGGATATCCGGGATGTTCACATTTAGAACAGTACCTTCTTGTAAACCGTGTTTTAATGCATTTTCGGTTATAGTTTTTACATAGTTTTTACTGGCATCGAAGTTCGCACTCCATTTATAATTCAATAATGAAAACCCAATAGCAGGAATGCCCTCAATACCGGCTTCAATGGCAGCACTCATAGTCCCTGAATAAATCACATTTATAGACGAATTAGAACCATGGTTAATTCCAGAAACACAAATATCGGGGCGTCTATCCAAAATCTCCCGAACTGCCAATTTTACACAATCGGCAGGCGTTCCAGAGCAGGTATATTCCAAATGCGTTCCAGAAGCAACTTCAACCTGTTCTGCATATAATGTAGAGTCCAGCGTTATAGCATGCCCTTGACCGCTTTGCGGACTGTCAGGTGCTACAACAACCACATCGCCAATGGTAGTCATCACTTCAATTAAAGTTCTAATACCTGGAGCGGTAATGCCATCGTCATTTGTGACTAAAATCAATGGTTTTTTCGACATAAATTACTGCGATTTTAAGTAGTGCTAAAATACATAAAATCTTGTGCAATGCTTTATTTTGTTTGGTTTAACAAAAAATTAGTAGCGCATACGCTCAATGGCACGGTTTTTTCAGTAATTTAGTAGATTAATAAACGAATTAAATAGCTTTTATTTAAGATATGAAGGATATGATGAAAAAGAATTATAAGGTTTTACTGCTAGTGCTTTTATTGGCATTTGCGTCATGTAGTTTTACCTCAAAATCATTTGATAACCCCGATAAGGATAAACTCCTAATACAAGTAATTACTTATGTTTTACAGCAAGGACATTTTGATCCTATTGAACTCAATGATGCCTTTTCAGCAGAATTGTTTGATGGTTATTTAACACGTGTAGATCCTGTAAAACGCTATTTCCACCATTCGGATTACAAAGAATTTGAAAAATATAAAACAGATATCGACGATCAATTAAAGACTTTCGATATTACATTTTTCAATGTTGTCCATGAGCGGATGTTAAAACGTATTGAGGAAGCAAAGGTCATTTATAAAGAAGTGTTGTCGCAACCTTTTGATTATAATGCCGATGAAACTTATGAGACAGATTACGATAAAAGTAACTATGTAACCAGCAAAAAGCAAATGAAAGAGCGTTGGAGAAAGCAGTTGAAATTTTCCACACTTACCAATTATGATGATATCTATGAGCAGGAGAAAATAGCTAAAGAAAAAGATGCATCTCATGTTATGAAGACCGAAGCTGAAATTGAAAAAGAAGCGCGTGAAGCCACTTTAAAATCTATAGATATTTATTTTAACGATAGTATCGATGACTTAACAAGAGAAGAATGGTTTTCGATGTATGTAAACGCTATCGTTGAAGAATTCGACCCTCATACCTATTACCTCGCGCCACGGGACAAGGAAGGTTTCGATACGCAAATGTCTGGAAAGTTAGAAGGCATAGGAGCGCGATTAACAAAGCGTATGGACTATATTAAAATTGTAGAGTTAATTTCTGGAGGTCCTGCCTGGAGAAGTCAATTGCTTGAAGTAGAAGATGTTATTTTGAAAGTGAAGCAGGAAGATGAAGAAACACCTGTAGATATTGTAGGGATGCGCATTAGTGATGCTATTAAATATATAAAAGGGCCAAAAGGTACAAAAGTGACGCTAACTATCAAGAAAGTAGATGGCACAATTAAGGATATTACCATAGTAAGGGATGTTGTGGAATTGGGCGAAACCTATGCAAAAGCATCAGTCGTTGAGAAAGATGATAAAAAATTCGGAATTATTAATCTGCCACGTTTTTATGTGGATTTTGACGATTACAAAAACTTGAATGCAGCTATTGATGTTCGCGAAGAAATTGAGCGCTTAAAAGCTGAAGGCATGGAAGGTTTAATTCTCGATTTGCGAAATAATGGCGGAGGGTCTTTGCCTGCGGTAGTGGAAATGGCAGGATTATTTATTAAAGAGGGACCAGTAGTGCAAGTCCGTTCTACAGGTTCTCCAAAGCGGGTCTTAGCCGATACTGATAAATCGATTACTTGGGATGGTCCTTTGGTGATTTTAGTGAACGAATTATCCGCTTCTGCTTCCGAAATCATGGCGGCTGCAATGCAAGATTATAAACGTGCTATCATTATTGGTAGTAAACAAACCTATGGTAAAGGTACGGTACAGACAGTTTTTCCTCTAAATGATATAGTTAGAAATAATACCTCTGGGGATTTAGGGGCTTTAGCTTATACGATTCAAAAATACTATAGAATAAATGGAGGCTCAGTACAATTAGAAGGCGTTAAAAGTGATGTTCAAGTACCAGGACGTTTTAGTTTTATTGATATAGGCGAAAAGGAAAAAGAAAACCCGTTACCATATGATGAAATAGATCCAGCTACATACAACGTTTGGGATAGTTATTTTGACTATGATAAAACCATTAGCAAAAGTAAAGAACGCATGAGTTCCAACAATCAATTAAAGATGATTGAGGACAATGCAAGATGGGTGAAAAGTAAAATTGACGAAACAGTATTCTCATTAAATTATAAAACGTACAAAAAACAATTAGATGTAAATGAAGAAGAATCTAAACGTTTTGATGCCATTTCAGATTATAAAACAAATTTAACGTTTAAGCCTTCTGCTTACGAAAGACAATTGTTTGAAAGTGATACCACTAATTTACAAGAAAAACGTGAACGTTGGTACACAAGCTTGAGTAAGGATGTATATGTAGAAGAAGCGGTAAATGTACTCGAAGATTTAAAAATGGCTTACGGTATTAAAAAAGTAGCTAAAGTAAAAGACTAAAAAGATTAAGGTTTAATGAGTAACACTTCAAACTCGCTAAAACAACTGGCGCTCCAAAAGTTTAAAAAAGACTTTTGGGGCGTTTTTAGTTTTTATTTTATCGTTTTGGTTGGTTTGGTTTCTGTATTTGCATATGTGTTTGCGCCCGATAATTCGCAGTACGCCAACCAGATGCATTTGTCTATTCATTCCAAATCTCCAGGGTTTAGTGTTACAATGCTAACCATTCCTTCGCAAGTAAAAAATGAGCAGAATGTGTTTGATAAGTTATTCTTCGGAATTAAAAATACAGATACCGAAGTTCCTATTTCAGAATATAACATTGAAAACGATACTTTAAATTATACGGAATATGCTGCCGATGGATTAAAAGGTGTTGGAAAAACAATTCCATTATCCAGTTTCCCTAATCATGCAGTTGAAGATTTTATAACAAAAAAATCATTTGTATTTGGTACAGATAAATATGGGCGCGATTTGTTGAGCAGGGTTTTGGTAGGCGCAAGAATTTCTTTTTTTATTGGGTTTGTGGCCGTGTTTATTTCATTGTTCATCGGGATTTTAATGGGGAGTTTGGCAGGCTATTTTGGCGGAAAAGTAGATACAGTTATCATGTGGATTATTAATGTAACCTGGTCTATACCAACGTTGCTTTTGGTCATCGCTATAACCTTGGCTTTAGGAAAAGGCTTTTGGCAAGTGTTTATTGCAGTTGGTTTAACCATGTGGGTTGAGGTGGCTAGAGTGGTACGCGGACAAATAATTAGTACTAAAGAAATGCAATACGTAACTGCCGCTCGGGCTTTGGGTTATAACGATTTTAGAATTATCACAAAACATATTTTACCCAATATTATGGCACCCGTAATCGTTATTGCTGCGGCAAATTTTGCTGCTGCTATTTTAATAGAAAGCGGACTGAGTTTTCTGGGTATTGGTGCACAGCCACCAATGGCGAGTTGGGGCGCAATGATTAAAGACCATTACAATTATATTATCCTCGGAAAACCCTATTTAGCAATGATTCCCGGACTATGTATTATGAGTTTGGTCATGGCGTTTATGTTGATTGGTAATGCATTGAGGGATGCTTTGGATGTGAAAGGGTAAATTTAAAATCCTAGAAAATTGTATATCCAAAAATGAGGGAGATGCTACTGTATTTCGAAAGCCAGTTCTGACCGGTATTTTTTCGGTCTCCATTATATCTAAGCTCTACACTATATTTGTCTAAATACTTATAGCCGAATCCTAATGCTAAATTTGTGGATTTAACAATCTCTACATCATAATTACTTGTACCTCTTTGAACATTTATGGCTGAGTCCAACGGGAAATCAAGTATGTAGTATGCGCTTAAAGACAATTTTGAGTTTTGATTAAGAAACATATAGTGTCTAACTCCAAGCGGGACTTCCACCGATTTGTAATCTACTGCAAATTTGTTTATGAAAGATGATGTGGATGATGCTTCTGTGATTTCTGACTGGAATGATTGGTAGCTTGGTTCTATGGAAATGGCCCATTTATTTTGATTGAAACCAAAAACATGTTCTAATTCAATTCCAAAAGTTAAGTTTGAGTCGTTGCCAAAATCATGAACAGGGTCTAATACACCACGAAATTCTTGTGCTTTAAACGTGCCGCTTCTTAATCCTGCCTTGACAGAAATATTCAGATTACTTTTGTGGGGTTTTTCAATTTTAAGTATTTTATAATTAGGGTCTATACATGTGTTGTATTTTAAAATAACTTTGGTTAACCCATTAAAATCATAATTTAAGTATTCAAAATCAGATTTTTTCATACTACTGCATTTAAGTGCATTCATAAGTTGTATTCTAAAACCATTATTGTAAGCAGCTACGGCTTGCTCTTTTAAATAGCTTTTGTAAATTAAAGGTTCAATTTTAGTGTTTCTTAAATTGAAAAAGTACCGAGCCAAATTTCCTGCTTCATAATAATACAAATTGCTTTCGCCTTCAAGTACTACTTTAAGAAATACAGTTTGCGTTTTAAACTCTGGTTTTCGAGTATGACTTAAATATTGAGTGTATTTACTGGACTGATCTATATCAACTTCTGCACGTATAAATTTAGAAAAATTGTCAACACCAAATTCTTTGGCATGTGTTATAGGCATGGTTTTGGTGTCTTCTCCTTCACTAAATTTATAGTCAAATTCAGTTGGGTTGTGTTTCCAGTCAACATTTTTAATTAAACATGATTTTTTCTCGTTGAGATTATTGATAAAATAACCTTTCTCAAAGTTAATTTGTGCATTTATAAAAGAAGTGAAACAAATAAATAAAATAAGAATAAGCGATTTTTTCATAAAAAAATAGTAGTTGATTACGGACGCAATGTAGGTATAAATTCATATAGAAAATAATTCTGAAATAACTTTCTTGGAAAAATTTTTGTTATTTTTTTGAGAGGGTTAAGGCTGTCGGTATTTCAGCAAAGTTTAGTTTGAAAATGGGCTTATAATGTACGGGTTTGGTCATGGCGTTTATGTTGACTGGAAACAAGCTTAGGGATGCTTTGGATGTTAAAGGTTAGTGGAGTAAAGTTGTGTTAGGTAAGGTCTGCTTCTTAGAAATAAACGCTATCTCATATTAGCATTCAACTCCCCAATATAGCCCAAAAGCTCCTCCTTCCCAGTCTCATTAGAAGAAGACGTCACAAAATAATTGGGCATTTCTTCCCACGTCTCTAAAAGCACATTTTTATAGTCTAAAACATGGCGTTCTATAGCATTTGGTTTTAGCTTATCGGCCTTAGTGAAAATTATAGAAAAAGGAATACCATTTTCGCCCAACCATTGCATGAATTCTAAATCTATGGGTTGCGGTTTATGGCGAATATCTACCAAAACAAAGGCGGTTACCAATTGTTCACGAAGTGCAAAATACTGAGTAATAAATTTTTGGAATACCTTTTTGGTGCTTTTAGAAACACGGGCATAACCATAACCAGGTAGGTCAACAAGATGCCAGTTTTTATTAATTAAAAAGTGATTGATTAATTGTGTTTTTCCTGGTCTGCCCGAAGTTTTTGCGAGACTTTTTCGGTTGGTTAACATGTTGATCAAAGACGATTTTCCAACATTACTCCTCCCAATAAATGCATATTCCGGCAAACCGCTTTTTGGGCATTTTTCTACATCAGAATTGCTTACTAAAAATTCAGCAGATTTTATTAGCATTTTTTAAAACTTGGAATTTAGTCCCGGTAACTATCGGCATTGTTATTTGGAATTTGATTTGTTATTTGGAATTTGATTTTTTAGAGATTGCGCTTTGTCAACCAAACGTCCAGAATCTGGTTGAACTCATCTGGGTGCTCCATCATTGCCGCATGTCCACATTTATCAATCCAAAACAATTCAGAATCAGGTAACAATTCATCGAATTCTACAGCGACTTCGGGAGGTGTAACATTGTCGTTTTTACCCCAAATAATACACGTTGGTGTTTTCATTTTAGGTAAATCTTTCGACATATTATGCCGTATCGCGCTTTTTGCGATAGCCAATGTTTTTATCAACTTATGACGGTCATTAACCGTACTATAAACTTCATCTACAATTTCCTTGGAAGCAACTTTAGGATCGTAAAAAACATCTTGTGCTTTCTTCTTAATGACATCGTAATCGCTACGTTTTGTGTAGCCACCACCCATAGCGCTTTCATAAAGTCCAGAACTACCTGTAATTACTAAGGCTTTAATTTTTTCAGGATATAGTTTGGTATGGTATAAAGCAATATGCCCACCCAGCGAGTTTCCTAATAAAATAACATCTTCAAGACCTTTAAATTCAATAAAATCGTGCAAGTGTTTTGCAAAACTCTTAACGTTGGTTTTTAAAAGCGACATGCTGTAAATAGGCAATTCGGGAATTATAACTTTATAGCCTTTTGCGCTAAAAAAGTTTTTAACCGAATCAAAATTACTCAAACCACCCATCAATCCGTGCAACACGATTATAGGTGTTCCTTCGCCAACTTCTATATAACTGAAATTCTTTTCTTTTTTTAAACTTTCCCCCATTAATCTTTAGTTCATCTGTTTTCCTAACAAAACAAATATAGTTAAATCATTCATATTTCAAGACTTTTAATTTTTTCCGATTTACGGAAGGCTTCCAAGAATGTTGTTAACACCTCTTGATAACATTTTATTCCACTTTTTAACTGACTGATAATGAGTTTAAAGCCAGATTTGATTCGTAAAATAATTGTCCAAAAATTACCGTTCATCGAAAAATTATTAACAAAAGTGGTAATAAGTGGTAAATCGTGGTAAAATTTTCGATATATTTGGTGTTTAAACCTCAAAATCAAAAAACAGCATAGTGCATTCATTAATAGGGACATACAGTTGTAAAGTTGACGCCAAAGGGCGGATGATGATACCTGCTGGGATGAAAAAGCAGTTGCTGCCTATTTTGGATAGTGGTTTTGTGTTGAGGCGTTCTGTGTTTCAAACCTGTTTAGAATTGTATCCTATGGCGGAATGGCAATTGTTAATGCAGAAAATGAACAAGTTAAACAGGTTCAAGAAAAAAAATAACGATTTCATAAGACGATTTAGCGCTGGTGCAAGAGTTATTGAGGTTGATGGAAATGGAAGATTGTTAATCCCGAAGGATTTAACTGTTTTCGCGAACATTTCAAAAGACATTGTAATCTCGCCGTCGATAAATATTATCGAAATCTGGGATAAGGAATTATACGAACAAGCTATTGATGACGCAACATTAGATTTTGCAGATTTAGCAGAAGAAGTAATGGGGCAAGATGACGAAGACGATGTATCATAATCCGGTATTGTTAAAAGAAACCGTTGATGGTCTAAATATAAAGCCTGATGGTGTTTATGTGGATGTCACTTTTGGTGGTGGTGGACATAGTCGTGAGATTTTAAGCAGATTAGGAGAAAGCGGGAAATTGTTTGCTTTCGACCAAGATCAAGATGCACTGGCAAATGCTTTAGATGACGACAGGTTTGTATTGATAAATGAGAATTTTAGATACGCAAAACGATTTTTAAGATTTCATGGCGTTAAAGAAGTTGATGGGATTTTGGCAGATTTTGGAGTGTCGTCCCATCAATTTGATGTTGCAGAACGTGGATTTTCTACCCGATTCGAAGCAAATTTAGATATGCGGATGAATCAGCAAAATAAGCTATCTGCATTCCATGTTGTAAACGAATATGAGGAGGAGCGATTAAAAGAGGTGTTGTCTCAATATGGCGAGTTAAGGGCTGCTCCGGCGATGGCAAGATTAATTGTTGAGCATAGACAAAACGAAACTATTGTAACTAGTGATCAGTTGAAACAGGTACTGAAAAAGTTTTTGTCGCCACGACATGAAAATAAAATTTTGGCGCAAATATATCAAGCCATTCGAATTGAAGTGAATCAAGAAATTGAAGCATTAAAGGAGTTTTTGTTACAAACACCTGAGTTGTTAAAACAAAACGGACGATTGAGTGTTATCTCCTACCATTCCTTAGAAGACAGATTGGTAAAACGTTTTATAAGAAACGGGTTGTTTGAGGGAGAGCCAGAACGGGATATGTACGGGAATTTTGAAGTGCCTCTAAAAAAAGTAAATGGTTTAATAGTGCCGTCAAATGAAGAAATAAAATTAAACAATAGAGCCAGAAGTGCAAAGCTTAGAGTAGCGCAAAAGCTATAATTTAAATAAAACAGACCAATGTTTCCCCTTTGGGGAAATGTCCGAAGGACAATGGGGAGATGAAAAAAAATATCTATAACATATTAAAAGGAACATTTCTAGTAAGTGACGATTCGTTTAAAAACTGGCGCATCATCATTTTTATTTCTGCCTTGGCAATTGTTATGATTGCAAGTTCGCATAGTGCGGATAAAAAAGTACATGAAATTGCAAGATTAACCAATGAGGTAAAAGAAATGCGATCTGCATTTGTTGATGGACGTTCAAGATTAATGCGCTTAAAAATGGAGTCGGCAGTTGTGGCAAAAATGAAAGAAGAAGGTTTGGCGCCATCGGTAAACCCACCGCAAAAGATAAAAGTAAAATCAAATAATAAGTAATAAAATTAAATCTCAACCTTGGCAGTAAGCGAGAAAAACATATTAATTAGATTGTATTTCATAGCGGGATGTATGTTTATATTCGGTATCGCTGTTATGGTGAAATTGGGTAATATCCAGTTTGTGCAAGGTGATGAATATCGTGCCAAGGCAAGCGAGCGCATTGTAAAAGATTTTATCATCCCTGCAAACCGTGGGAATGTATATTCTGTTAACGGTAATTTATTGGCGACTTCAATACCAAAGTATGATATCCTTTTGGATGCATTAACACCATCTGCTAAAATTTTTGAAGACAACTTGAAACCGCTTTGCGATTCTTTGGCGAAATTTTCAGGTAGAAAATCATCATCATATTATCAAAAAAAAATCCGAAAAGCTAGAGCAAATCATAACAGATACCTATCGTTAGCAAAAAATTTAGGCTATTCTGAGTATTTAAGGTTCAGAACTTTTCCAATGTTGGATATCAGTCCGTTTAAAGGTGGGTTAATTGTTGAGCAAAAAACAAAACGAGAGCACCCAATGGGAGGCATTGCCCAACGTACTATTGGCTATGAACGTGTTGATGAAAAAGGAAATGTAACCCGCCCAGGAATAGATGGCGCGTTCGGTGTTCAATATCTACGGGGAAGAGATGGCAAACACGCAAAACAGCAAATAGGGAAAAACCAATGGAAACCTATAAACGACAATAACAAGATTGAGCCACAAGACGGGTTTGATGTCTATACAACTATTGATGTAAACATTCAGGATATTGCACATCATGCGCTCTTGAAACAGTTGGAATATTATGAGGCTGAACATGGATGTGTTGTGGTTATGGAGGTGGAGACCGGAGAGATTCGCGCTATTTCAAATTTAGGAAGAACTTCAAAAGGTACCTATTATGAAAAATTGAATTATGCCGTTGGAGAATCCCATGAGCCTGGATCGACTTTTAAAGTGATGGCACTTATGGCTGCTTTGGAGGATAAGGTTATAGACACCGCTACTATTGTGGACACTAAAATGGGGACGAAGCGTTTCTACGGAAGAACGATAAGCGATTCTCGTGGTCATGGAAAAATATCTGCTGCTCGTGCTTTAGAGGTGTCTTCAAATATTGGTTTGGCGACTATAATTGATGAAAATTATTCTCATCAACCTGAAAAATTTATTAAACGAATTAAAAGTTGGGGATTGGATAAAACGTTGGGAGTTTCATTAATAGGAGAGGGAAAGCCAATTATACCAAAACCAGGAGATGCGATATGGAGTAGAAATGCATTGCCTTCCATGGCTTATGGTTACAACTTGCAAATGACGCCTTTGCAAACATTGACCTTTTATAACGCTATTGCGAATAATGGCGAAATGCTAAAACCTAGATTTATAAAGGCTGTAAAAGAGTTTGATAAAGAAATTGAAGTGTTTGAAAAAGAAACATTGAACCGAAAAAAAATATGTTCTGAAAAGACTTTAAGTGAAATTAGGGAAATATTAAAAAATATTGTGGTAAGGGGTACGGGACAACGTATGTATTCTGAAAATTTCTCAATGGCAGGAAAAACTGGAACTGCGAGAACAGATTATCAGAATTACGAAGAATGGCGAAAAGATAGAAAGTATGTGTCATCTTTCGCAGGATACTTTCCAACTGAAAACCCTAAATATTCTTGTATCGTAGTGATTCATAAGCCAAGCACAAAAGTGGGGTATTACGGCGCAGATGTATCAGGACCAGTATTCAAAAGTATTGCGCAAAAAATATTTACAGATACACCTTTAATAGATGAGGTTGAGTCCCTGGAAGTGCAAAACGCAGCGGTTACCGAGCAGTTTGAAAGCTATTACAATATCGCACAAACCTATAAAACAATTATGCCAAACGTAATTGGTTTACCAGCAATGGATGCCGTAGCATTGTTAGAAAATATGGGGTTAGAAGTAGGGATTAAAGGTTCGGGTGTTGTTAAAAAACAGTCCGTTCCTAAAGGTCAAAAAATAAAAAAGAATCAAAAAGTTGTTTTAGAAATTTCGTGAAGTTATTAAAAGACATATTGTATAAAGTGACTATCAACGCTGTTGTTGGTAGTACAAATACTGCTATAAATGCTATAGATTTCGATTCTCGAAAAATAGTGGCTAATGATGTGTTTGTGGCTATTCGAGGGACGGTTTCAGACGGACATGATTATATAGATGTTGCTATAAAAAAAGGCGCAACAGCAGTTGTATGCGAAGCTTTACCTGATACTTTAATAGATAATATAACATATATAGAAGTTGACTACTCAAACAAAGCACTAGCAATTATGGCTTCGAATTATTTCGACTCCCCATCGGATAATTTGAAGCTTGTTGGTGTAACAGGAACTAACGGAAAAACTACGGTTACTACATTATTGTATCAACTTTTTAAAAATGCAGGTTATAAAGTTGGATTGCTTTCAACAGTAAAAATAATGGTGGATAATGTTGAGTATAAAGCAACACATACCACACCGGATTCCATAACCATAAACAGGTATTTGAAGATGATGAATGATGCTGGTGTGGAATTCTGCTTTATGGAAGTGAGTTCCCATGGCATTCATCAAAGTAGAACGGAAGGTCTGCGTTTCGAGGGTGGTGTGTTTACAAATCTTTCTCACGATCATTTAGATTATCATAACACGTTTGCTGAATATAGAGATGTTAAAAAAGCATTTTTTGATGGCTTAGGGCGTCATGCTTTTGCATTGTCAAATACTGATGATAAAAACGGATTAGTGATGCTGCAAAATACTGTGGCAAAAAAATACACTTATGCGCTTAAAAGCTATGCAGATTATAAAGCGCAGATCTTAGAGAATGAATTTAGTGGCTTGTTGTTATCAGTTGGTGGCAATGAAGTTTGGACGCGTTTAATAGGAAATTTCAATGCTTATAATGTTTTAGCGATTTACGCTACCGCGGAATTATTAGGACTAGAAAAAGTAGAGATTCTTCGTTTAATAAGTGAATTGAAAAGCGTTAGTGGGCGTTTTCAATATTTGGTTTCAGATGAAAAAATTACTGCTATTGTAGATTATGCACACACCCCCGATGCATTGAGAAATGTTTTGGAAACGATAAATAGTATTCGAACCAAAAACGAATCGTTAATTACGGT
The DNA here is from genome assembly GCF_040720935.1 of Algibacter sp. 2305UL17-15. Taxonomy (NCBI): domain Bacteria; kingdom Pseudomonadati; phylum Bacteroidota; class Flavobacteriia; order Flavobacteriales; family Flavobacteriaceae; genus Algibacter; species Algibacter sp. 2305UL17-15. Next base: position 62,892 of record NZ_JBFDAE010000006.1, on the reverse strand, counting down.
TGTAGGGTGTGGCGGCGATAGAGATAAAACGAAGCGTCCTAAAATGGGACATATTGCTTCAGAATTAAGTACGAAAGTCATTTTTACAAGTGATAATCCTAGAAGCGAATCGCCTGAAACGATTTTAGAAGACATTGAAAAAGGCGTGGCCCCACAAAATTTCAAAAAGACCTTAACAATATTAGATAGAAAACAGGCTATAAAAACAGCCTGTCAATTAGCTGAGGCAAACGACATCATTTTAATAGCAGGAAAAGGTCATGAAACCTATCAGGAAATTAAAGGAGAGCGTTTCGATTTTGATGATTATAAAACAGTAGAAGAATTTTTAAAACAATTACAAAAGTGAGAAGTTGGAAGACCGAAGTCCGAAGACCGAAGACGGAAGGCGGAAGACCGAAGATGGAAGTAAAAAACAATATGATAATTTTATGCAGGGCATTACTAAAATGGAAATATATTTTCATTGAAAGTAGTAAGTGAAGCTTGTCGAAGAATTTCATTAAATAAAAGTATAAATGCTTTATTATCTATTTGAATATTTAGAAAAACAATTCCAATTCCCTGGAGCTACGCTTTTTGGGTTCTTAACATTTAGGGCTGCTTTGGCAATGATTCTGTCGTTGTTGATTTCTACAATTTACGGAAAGCGCATTATTCGGTTTCTGCAAAGAAAACAAATGGGTGAAACCATACGGGATTTAGGGTTAGATGGACAAGTAGAAAAAGCAGGTACACCAACTATGGGTGGGCTCATTATTATTCTAGCAACTTTAATCCCTGTATTCTTATTGGCAAAGCTTGATAATATCTATGTCATAGTGCTTATTGTAACTACAATTTGGATGGGCATCATCGGGTTTTTGGACGATTATATTAAAAAATTTAGAAACGACAAGGATGGTCTGAAAGGTCGGTTTAAAGTACTTGGGCAAATTGGGCTTGGTGTAATTGTCGGTGCTACTTTCTTTTTTCATTCTGAAGTAACTATAAAAGAAGAGCTGCCAGTTGCGCAACAGGAACAAGTAATGTTTCAAAATACTTTTCGTGTAAAAGAATTTAAACCTGAAGAGAAATCAACCAAAACAACAATTCCATTTGTAAAAGGGAACGAGTTTGATTATGCCGACTTAATTACTTGGATAAGTCCAGAATTGGAAAAATACGCGTGGGTAATTTTTATTCTAGCCGTCATTTTTATAATCACCGCAGTTTCTAACGGTGCAAATCTTACTGATGGTATCGATGGGCTGGCAGCAGGAACTTCTGCCATTATAGTACTCACTTTGGGGATTTTTGCATGGGTTTCTGGTAACATCATTTTTTCAGATTATCTCAATATCATGTACATCCCAAGGGTAGAAGAAATTACAATTTATATCGCTGCATTTGTGGGTGCTTTAATTGGTTTCTTATGGTATAACACATATCCAGCACAAGTGTTTATGGGAGATACAGGGAGTTTAACCATTGGAGGAATCATCGCTGTTATTGCAATTGCAGTTAGAAAAGAATGGTTGATTCCTTTATTGTGTGGTATTTTTTTAGCAGAAAATCTATCCGTGGTTATGCAGGTAAGTTGGTTTAAATACACTAAAAAGAAATATGGCGAGGGGCGACGCATTTTTAAAATGTCGCCGTTACATCACCATTATCAAAAACTAGGTTATCACGAAAGTAAGATAGTAACGCGTTTTTGGATTGTAGGTATCCTATTGGCGATTATAACAATAGTAACATTGAAAATTAGATAATAAATTTTTGTCATTCCCGCGAATCTGCCTGCTGGCAGGCAGGGACGGGAATCTCCTAAAAAGAAAGAGTAATTGAATACAAAAGAAAAGCAACCGAGTAAGAAGCGCTCCTCCTTTGGAGGAGTTGGAGGAGGCTTTTTAGTCATATTGGGCGGTGGAGAAAGCGGAGTGGGTACAGCACTTTTAGGAAAAGCAAAAGGCTATACTGTTTTTGTTTCCGATAAAGGGAAAATAAAAGCATCATATAAAGAAGTTCTTATACATAATGAGATTGAGTGGGAGGAAGGTCAACATTCAGAAGCTAAAATTTTAAATGCCGATGTTGTGATGAAAAGCCCTGGGATTCCTGATAAGGTGCCTTTGGTAAAAGCAATTAGAAATAAAGGCATTGCAATTGTTTCAGAAATTGAATTTGCTTCAAAATTTACGGATGCAACGTTAATTGGAATTACGGGTAGTAACGGGAAAACAACCACAGCAACCTTGACGCATCATATATTAAAGGGTGCATTGAATGTTGGTTTGGCGGGTAACATCGGCGATAGTTTTGCAAAACAAATCCTTGAAAAGGATCATGAGAATTACGTTTTGGAAATCAGCAGTTTTCAATTAGATGATAGTGTCGATTTTAAACCGAAAATAGCAGTATTGCTCAACATTACACCAGATCATTTAGATAGATATGATTATCAATTTGAAAATTATATCAGATCTAAATTCAGAATAGCAATGAATCAAACTAAAGATGATTATTTGATTTATGATGCAGATGATGAAGTGATTACTAATCATTTGAAAACCAATCCCGTTCAAGCCACAGTATTGCCATTTTCATTAGAAAAAAAGATTGAAAACGGTGCCTATTTTGAAAACAACAAACTAATAATAACGATAGATAATAACCAGATAATTATGCCAACTACTAATTTAGCCTTAGAAGGGAAACACAATATTAAAAACGCAATGGCCGCTTCAACGGTAGCCCATTTGTTGAAAATAAGAAAGCAAACCATTCGTGAGAGTTTAGAGAACTTTCAAGGGGTTGAACACAGACTTGAGCAAGTGCTTAAAATTAATAAAGTACAGTATATAAACGATTCTAAAGCTACAAACGTAAACGCTACATATTATGCTTTGGAAAGTATGGATGCGCCCACGGTTTGGATTGTTGGAGGTGTTGATAAAGGCAACGATTATAGGGAGTTGTTCCCTTTTGTAAACGAAAAAGTAAAAGCTATTATTTGTTTAGGTGTTGATAACGAAAAGTTAATGAACGAATTTGGAAATATGGTAGATATCATCATCGAAACACAATTTATGAGCGAAGCTGTTAAAATTGCTTATAAAGTTGCTGAGGCGGGCGATAATGTATTGTTATCTCCTGCTTGCGCAAGTTTTGATTTGTTTGAAAATTATGAAGATAGAGGACGTCAGTTTAAAAATGCAGTAAGAAATTTGTAAAAAGCCCATCTTAATCTTCCCATAGGGAAGAAACTGATGTGGAAATTAAATAATAATTAAAATAGCAAATTCTTCCCTTCGGGAAATCTAAGATTCAACGAATCAACAAAAAAAAGTAATAATTAGTGAGTTAAAATGTCCGAAAGAACAGATAGGATGCAGCAAATATTTAAAAACATAAAAGGAGACCGGTTAATTTGGGCAATAGTGGCACTATTGGCTATTCTATCGTTTTTACCGGTCTATAGTGCTGCAAGCAATTTAGCTTATAAAGCTGGAGGGAGCAATACGTTTACACTTTTAATAAAACATTTTGTGCATTTGGTGCTAGGGTTTTTTATAATGTATGGGGTTCATAAAATTCCGTATCGCTATTTTAGAGGCTTATCGTTGGTTATGATTCCTATTGTATTGGTGTTATTGACCATTACAATTTTACAAGGCACAACAGTTGAGGGCGCAAGTGCAAGTAGATGGATTCAAATACCGTTTGTGAACATGTCGTTTCAAACGTCAACCTTTGCAGCGGTAGTTTTAATGGTGTATGTGGCGCGTTATTTATCTAAAATGCAGGATAAAGAGATTACGTTTAAGTCTTCAATAGTGCCATTATGGATGCCTGTTTTTCTAATTTTAGCATTGATTTTGCCTTCAAATTTTTCTACCACAGCCATCATATTTACCATGGTTTTGGTGTTGGTATTTTTGGGCGGCTATCCCATAAAATATTTAGCAATAATATTAGGGTCTGGATTGGTAGCATTAACATTCTTTGTGTTAGTTGCTAAAATGACGAATGGACCTTTAAGGGTAAAAGTTAATACTTGGGAAAATAGAATTAAAAACTTCGCAAACGGAGAAGATACCGAAGCCGATTATCAAATAGAAAAAGCTAAAATAGCAATTGCAACAGGAAGTGTTTATGGTGTAGGCCCTGGTAAAAGTGTTCAGAAAAACTTTTTACCACAATCATCATCCGATTTTATTTTTGCAATAATTATAGAAGAATATGGCTTAATTGGAGGGTTCTTAATAATGCTTATGTATTTATGGTTGCTGTTTAGAGTGGTTATTGTGGCGCAAAAATCCGATTCGGTTTTTGGTAAATTGTTGGTATTAGGTGTTGGTTTGCCTATTGTATTTCAGGCATTAATAAATATGGCTGTGGCAGTAGAATTATTTCCGGTAACGGGGCAAACATTACCGCTTATAAGTAGTGGAGGAACATCTATTTGGATGACTTGTTTAGCATTAGGAATCATATTAAGCGTAAGTGCAAGAAGAGAAGAAATAAAAGAACAAGAGATAAATGAAGACAATCCGTTGGAAATCCTTTCGGAAGCAATATAATTATCCTGCGAGGTTTTTAAAACCTTGTAGGTATTAATATAATAAAGTAGCATTAGTGGCAGAATCAAAGCAATATAACATCATTTTATCAGGAGGTGGCACTGGTGGTCATATCTATCCTGCGATTGCTATTGCCAATGCGTTAAAGTCAAAATACCCTGAAGCTAAATTTTTGTTTGTCGGTGCTAAAGATAGAATGGAGATGGAGAAAGTACCGCAAGCTGGATATGATATCAAAGGGCTTTGGATTACTGGAATCCAAAGAAATTTGACATTAAAAAACTTAATGTTTCCGTTTAAATTGATAAGTAGTCTTTGGAAAGCCCGTAAGATTGTGAAATCTTTTAAGCCAGATGTGGCCATTGGAACTGGTGGTTTTGCAAGCGGACCGTTACTATATGTGGCAGCTTCAAAAAATATTCCAACGTTGATACAAGAACAAAATTCATATCCTGGAATTACCAATAAATTATTGTCAAAAAAAGCACATAAAATATGTGTAGCTTATAAAGGATTAGAACGGTTTTTTCCAAAGGAAAAAATTAAAATTACTGGAAACCCTGTACGACAAGATTTGTTGAGCATTGACGAAAAAACAGTTGAAGCTAAAAATCATTTCGATTTAAAACATGGGAAATATACGTTGTTGGTTTTAGGCGGAAGTTTGGGTTCAAGACGTATCAATCAATTGATTGAAAAAGAACTCGATTATTTTGATACTCAAAATGTGCAAATCATTTGGCAATGTGGTAAGCTTTACTATGAGCAGTATAAATTATATGGCAATACCAAAAATGTTCAAGTGCACCAGTTTTTAAATAGAATGGATTTAGCTTATGCAGCCGCAGATATTATTATTTCGAGAGCCGGAGCAAGTTCGGTGTCGGAATTATGCATCGTTGGTAAGCCGGTTATTTTTGTGCCATCGCCAAACGTAGCTGAAGATCATCAAACCAAAAACGCAATGGCAATTGTAAATAGAGACGCAGCGTTATTGATTAGGGAAAGTGATTTGGATGTGGATTTTGAAAACAAATTTTCACAATTAATCGCGTCACGGGAAAAGCAAAAAGAATTAGGAGCAAATATTAAAAAATTAGCATTGGTAAATGCAACAAAAGATATAGTTGAAGAAGTAGAAATATTGCTTAATAAATGAATTTGAATAGTGTACATAACGTCTTTTTCGTGGGTATCGGTGGTATCGGTATGAGTGCTTTGGCGCGCTATTTTAAATCTATTGGCAAAAACGTTTCGGGTTATGATAAAACTTCAACCGAAATAACCAAAGGGTTAGAAGAATTTGGTATTTCGGTTCATTTTGAAGATGATATTGATAAGGTTGATAGTGCGTTTCTAAATAGTGATGAAACCTTAATCATTTACACGCCAGCAATTCCAAAGCAACATTCAGAGTTAAACTATTTTATGTCGCATGGTTTTAAGGTGATGAAACGTTCTCAAATTTTAGGCTTAATTACAGAAAACACTTTTTGTTTAGCAGTTGCAGGAACGCATGGCAAAACGACAACGACAAGTATATTAGGACATATAATGTATGCATGTAATGTGAAGCTAACCGCTTTTTTAGGTGGCATAAGTGAAAATTACAATTCTAATTTAATATTGAATGGCGATGAGGTTTCAGTAGTTGAAGCCGATGAATTCGATAGGTCATTCTTGACATTATCCCCAAATTTGGCATGCATCACTTCAATGGATGCAGACCATTTGGATATTTATGGAGATGCTTCGGAATTAAAAAGATCATTTGAAGACTTTTCTAAAAAAATAAAACCTAACGGAAAGCTATTTGTTAAAAATGGTTTGCCTTTAAAAGGCATTACTTATGGTATTGAAGATGATGCAGATTATTCAATTCAAAATATAAAAATAGAAAATGGGAGTTATATTTTTGATATTAAAACGCCGAAAACAGTTCTCCAGAATTTAAAATTTAATTTACCAGGAAGACACAATTTGTCTAACGCATTAATCGCTTTTGCAATGGCTTCAGAATTTGGGTGCTCTTATCAACAACTTTCCGAAGCATTAGAAACTTATAAAGGTGTAAAACGTCGCTTTACGTATCATATTAAAACGGATGATTTGGTTTTTATTGATGATTATGCACATCATCCTGAAGAAATTAATGCAGTTCACGGTGCGGTTCGGGAAATGTATCCAGATAAAAAAGTACTAGCCATATTTCAACCTCATTTATACAGTAGAACACGAGATTTTATAGATGATTTTGCTAAAAGTTTATCACAGTTTGATGAATTGTTACTGTTAGATATTTATCCAGCAAGAGAACTGCCAATTGAAGGCGTGACATCAACTTGGTTGTTAAATAAAATTGAGAATCCTAATAAAAAATTAGTCAATAAATCTGATTTAATTTCAGAAATACATAAAAGTGAAGCTCAAGCTATTTTAACCATAGGGGCTGGAGATATAGGCGAAGAAGTAAAACATATTAAAAAAGAATTAAGTAGTGCGAGTTAATTGGAATTATATAAAAATGTTGGGTTTGCTACTATTTGTGGTGGTTTTGTATGCGTTTACTTCTGTTAAAAATAAAGCGCGGGAAATATCAAAACCTAATATTTCGTTTTTAGGCGATAACAATCTTTTTATAACCCATGAGGCTGTTAGTAAATTGTTAATACAAAATCAGGGGAGTGTTAAAAAAATGCCTAAAGAAACTTTAGATTTGAACGAATTAGAATCTGCCCTGAAATCTAATCCCATGATAAAATCGGCTGAAGTGTATGTTGCTGTAAATGGAACACTTAACGCCGAAATTAAACAAAAAAGACCTGTTGCGAGAGTAAGCACAAACGCATCTTATTATATAGATGATAAGGGTAATTTCATGCCGTTGTCGTCTAATTATACCGCTAGGGTGCCTTTGGTTACGGGTTATGTTGAAAAAAATAATTTGCAACACCTTTTTAAGGTTGCACGTAAAATAGAAACGGATGATTTTTTAAAGCAACATGTTGTAGAGATTCATCAAAGTGAAAATGGAGGCATTGCCTTAAAATTGAGGCAATGCAGTTTTACTGTGAATTTGGGAAGTTTAAAGTTGTTGGATAAAAAGATAAATAACTTGAAAGCGTTTTATAAAAAGAGTTTAAAAGAAAAAACGTTGGACAAGTATAGTAAAGTGAATTTGCAATTTGATAATCAAGTGGTGTGTACCAAAACGTAACAAATGGAACATAATTTAGCAGTAGGCTTAGACATAGGAACCACAAAGATTGTGGCGATGATTGGTCGTAAAAATGAGTACGACAAACTTGAAATTTTAGGTATTGGTAAATCTAAAAGTTTAGGAGTGCACCGTGGCGTTGTTAATAATATTACGCAAACAATTCAATCTATCCAGCAAGCTGTTCAAGAAGCAGAAGCTACTGCCGAACTTAAAATTGAAGAAGTTACCGTTGGTATTGCAGGTCAACATATCCGTAGTTTACAACATAGCGATTATATCACTAGACCAAATTCTGAAACGGTTATAGATGAAGATGATATAGATAGACTCATCAATCAAGTGCATAAACTGGTAATGCTGCCCGGTGAAGAAATTATCCATGTGTTGCCTCAAGAATATAAAATTGATGGGCAAGCCGAAATAAAAGAGCCTATTGGCATGTATGGTGGACGTTTAGAAGCCAATTTCCATGTAGTGGTTGGGCAAGTGTCGTCTATCAGGAATATTGGGCGTTGTGTTCAAAGTTCAGGCTTAAATTTGGAAGGTATCACGCTTGAACCTCTGGCATCGGCAAATGCTGTTTTAAGTCAGGAAGAAAAAGAAGCAGGTGTTGCATTGATTGATATAGGTGGCGGCACAACCGATTTGGCCATTTTTAGAGATGGTATTATCCGTCATACCGCAGTCATTCCTTTTGGAGGAAACGTGATTACAGAAGATATCAAAGAAGGCTGCTCGATTATAGAAAAACAAGCTGAATTGTTGAAGATAAAGTTTGGTTCTGCATGGCCAGGAGAAAATAAAGAAAATGAAATTGTTTCAATTCCCGGATTAAGAGGAAGAGAGCCAAAGGAAATAACGCTTAAAAACCTATCGCGGATTATCCACGCCCGTGTGGTTGAAATTGTGGAGCAAATTTTTGCAGAGATTAAAAATTATGGTCACGAAGAGCAAAAGAAAAAATTAATTGCAGGTATTGTATTAACTGGTGGTGGAAGCCAGTTAAAACACCTGAAACAATTGGTGGAATACATCACAGGAATGGATACTAGAATTGGCTACCCTAACGAACATTTAGCCGGTGATAGTGATAGTGATGTTACGAGCCCATTGTATGCAACAGCTGTTGGATTGGTGCTTGACGGACTAAAACGCAATGAGCGTAAAAAGTTTGAGGCGCAAGAGCAAGAAGTCTATGAAGAACAAATAAAAGACGAAACTGTTAGCGAAGAACACATAGAAAAGCCTGTAAAAGAACGCAAATCTTTTCTAGACAAATTAACTGAACGCGTTAAGGATTTTTTAGATAACGCCGAGTAGTTGAAAAATTAACCATTGAATTAAAAGTAAAATTTAGAACCCCAAAAAAAAGGATTTATGAGCAGTAAAAACGAATTCGAAAGCATTGCATTTGATTTGCCTAAAAATCAATCAAATGTTATAAAAGTCATCGGCGTTGGTGGCGGTGGTAGCAATGCCATCAACCATATGTTCCAGCAAGGTATTAAAGGTGTGGATTTTTATGTGTGTAATACCGATGCTCAGGCGCTTCAAAGTAGTGGTGTGCCTAACAAAATACAACTAGGACTAAACTTAACAGAAGGTTTAGGAGCAGGCGCAAACCCAGAAATTGGTGAGCAATCTGCTGTTGAGAGTTTTGATGAGATTTCCCAAATGCTGGATAGTAATACCAAAATGGTTTTTATTACCGCAGGAATGGGCGGTGGTACTGGTACAGGTGCTGCACCAATTATTGCAAAAATGTCTAAGGACAAGGATATTCTAACCGTTGGGATTGTAACCATGCCTTTTCAGTTTGAAGGAAAAATGAGATTACAACAATCTCAAAAAGGCATTGAAAGACTAAGAAGTGTTGTAGATTCTCTAATCGTAATAAATAATAACAAACTTCGTGAAGTGTATGGAAACCTTGGTTTTAAAGCTGGTTTCTCTAAAGCTGATGAAGTGCTATCTACTGCTGCTCGCGGAATAGCAGAAGTTATTACGCATCATTACACACAAAATATAGATTTACGAGATGCTAAAACGGTGTTGAGTAATAGTGGCACCGCAATTATGGGATCGTCGTTGGCTTCAGGTCAAGATAGAGCTCAAGATGCCATTCGCAAAGCTTTAGATTCTCCGTTATTAAACGATAATAAAATTACAGGAGCCAAAAATGTGTTGCTGCTTATCGTTTCTGGTTCACAAGAAATTACCATTGATGAAATAGGGGAAATTAACGATCATATTCAAACGGAGGCAGGTCATGGTGCAAATATCATCATGGGTGTTGGTGAGGATGAAACATTGGAAGAATCGATTTCCGTTACAATTATAGCAACTGGATTTAATATCGAACAGCAAGATGAAATTTCTAATACGGAAACGAAGAAAGTAGTTCATGCATTAGGAGAAGCTGCTGAAACAAAAGCTAAAGAACCAGAAATTATTGAGCCAATTGTTGAGTTGGAGAAAAAAGAAGAAACTCCAGTTGTAAGACATACTTTAGATATTGAAGAGGTTGAAGAAGAAGTGATTTCTTCTGAAAAAATTGTTGTTGAAAAGCCAAAAACAGGACAGCTGCCTAATGATATTACCTTAATTCCAACGTCAGAATTAATAAAAAATATCGATGTTGTTTATGAAAATGTTAGGGGCAATATAAAGGAAGAAGATGACTTTATCATTAAGCCAGTAACTAAAATGGAAGTTCAGAATCCAGCGATTGAAGAAACTGAGGAAGAACAACAAATTACCTTGACTTTTGATTTGCCTTTATTTTCACAAGATGAAGAAGAAAAAGAGGAAGATACCGTTACTTTTAATTTGGATGATGATGAAGCAAAAGATATCCCTGTAAATGATTATGTAGAGCTTATTCCTGTAACGGAAACGAGTGAAGAAGGTGGCGATATTCGCTATGCACTAGATGATTATATCGAAGCAGAATCATCTATGAATAAATCACAAACAAATACGGATGAATTAGTAGAGGAGATTCCAGAGGATTTAGTGTTTGAAAAGAAAGTGATCAAAGAAGATGTGGCTGAACAGTCTGTTGATGAGGAATTTGATCCTATGGATTTGCCTATTTCTGAAATTTTGAAACAACGCACCGCAGAACGTCGCCTTAAAATGAAAGATTTCAATTATAAATTCAATACCTCAAAAATTGATGATATAGAAAAAATACCTGCGTACAAACGTCAAGGCGTAAGTTTGGAACAAAGCAGACATTCATCAGAGACTGATTTGTCAAGAACAAGTGTTGGGGTGGATGATAATGATGATATTCAATTAAGAACAAATAATTCTTTTTTGCACGATAATGTAGATTAGTAAAAATACTTCTGTGCTTAACCGTACTTTAGTGATGTCCCGAAAAGCAACCCTCATTCTTTTCGGGATTTTTTTTTCTCCTAACTTCTAACTTCACGCTTCCAACTTTTTCCTATCTTCGCACTTCTTTTCAAACTATAGATTATGAGTTTACAACAAGATATTATGTCGGCTTTAAAAGAAGCGATGAAATCTAAAGATCAAACAGCTTTAACCGCATTACGTGCTGTGAAATCTGCTATTCTATTAGCGCAAACAGAAAGTGGCGCAAAAGAAGACTTAACTGAAGAGCAAGAGCTTAAAATACTTCAAAAGCAGGTGAAGCAGCGCAAAGATAGTGCAGCGATATATTTAGAGCAAGGACGTGAGGATTTAGCAGCCCCAGAATTAGCTGAAGCAGAAGTGATAAGTCAGTTTTTACCAGAAGCATTAACAGATGAGGAAATTGAAAAAGTAGTAGTTGCTGTTATTGAACAAACTGGTGCAGAAGGTATGAAGGATATGGGTAAAGTCATGGGAATGGTCAGTAAGGAATTAGCGGGACAAGCAGATGGTAAAACCATTTCTAATATTGTGAAGGCGAAATTGTCTTAATGTTTTTTAAGGATTTTAAATTCAAAAAATTAACTTTGAATACTGAATACTGAATACTGAATACTGAATACTGAATACTGAATACTGAATACTGAATACTGAATACTGAATACTGAATAAGGCTGCGTAGTTCAACTGGATAGAATATCAGATTTCGGCTCTGAGGGTTGGGGGTTCGAATCCCTTCGCGGTCACAAAAAAAACAAAATCTCTTATGTTGAATTCAAGCAATTGAATTTGGTGTAAGGGATTTTTTTGTTTTATAAGGAATATGTTATTTTCTATATTGTTGTTAATTCCTCTATAATTGCACTAATAAACATTTGTTAGCATTTCTGTAAAAGAGTGCAGTATTATTTCACTTAGTTTCATTTTATTTCGGTTTAATAAAAAATTAGTATATTTGAAGATAAAAACAACTAAAGCTAAATGATGTGTAAGTTGTTTTTAATTCAAAATGATAATTACTAAATTCTTATTTATGAAATATCTCATTGTATTATTCTTGTCTTTGTTGGCGGTATCCTGCAAATCAGACGCTAAATCAAATTCCAAAGAGGTTGATAAAAAACCAAATATTCTACTAATAGTTATAGACGACCTGGGTTATGCCGATTTTTCACCCTTTGAAAACTATGACACTAGTGTTTCTACGCCAAACATCACACGTTTAGGAAAATCTGGTACAGTATTTACGCAGGCTTATGTCACGGCACCAGTTTGTAGTCCGTCGAGAGCTGGAATTTTAACAGGGAAAAATCAATTTAGATGGGACAAGCCAGCAAGTTGGGGGCCTGGACTTCCTGATAATGTGAAAACTTTACCTGAATATTTAAAGGAAGCGGGTTACGAAACCGCACGTATTGGTAAAAATGATTTAGGACGAAATTTTCATAAAAACGATGTCCGTGAATATCCGCTAAATCATGGTTACGATGAGTTTTTAGGGTTTAGTGCACATGCCCATGATTATTGGTTGAATTCCCAGGACATTAAAGACCGTACTCCAGATCCGTACGGTACAAGTGCGCTTTTAGGGCCGCTCATGCATAACATGGGGGAAAAGAGTTATGATGAAGGTTATCTTACCGATATTTTAACCGATGAATCTGTCGATTATTTGAAGAGGGATAGAGAGAAGCCTTTCTTTTTAACGCTAGCCTATAGTGCGGTTCATCATTTAATTCATGAAGTTCCTAAAAAGTATTTAGATAAATATGATGTCAAGGAAATCCCTAATTATGATCCAGATGCTATGTTGGCTTATGGCAAGCATAAACCAGGGACATATTCTGCTTATTATGACAAATATTCTCGTGTGGGCGCCATTCAGCATGAAGATTTACGGAAATACTATTTGGCGAATCTTAATTGTTTGGATGATAATATCGGACGTGTTCTAGATGCCTTGAAAGAGAATGATCTCGATGAAAATACGATAATTGTGTTCATTTCAGATAATGGGGGGTCCCCGCTTACAGGAGCAAATAATGCACCATTAACGGGTGGTAAATATTCCCTTTGGGAAGGCGGTATTCGTGTGCCTTTAGCTATAAGTTGGTCCGGGAATATAGACGCTGGTAAAGTAGAAACCAGATATGTTTCAGCAACCGATATTTTGCCGACATTGACGAATATAGCTGGTGTTGAAGTTGCCGATACAACTATTGACGGGGAAAATCTTTTAAAGCCAGAAGCTGATAGATTGTTAGTGTGGAAATGGCAAAAAACTTGGGCAGTTAGACAAGGCGATTGGAAATTAACCAACGCTAAAGAAAATCATTGGAAAAGCGAACCATCTGCACAGTATATCGCGCCAATAGTTGACAATATGGAATTAAAGCTATTTAATATTTCAAAAGACCCAGGGGAACGTATCGATCTAGCTGAACAACATCCAGAAAAAGTAAAAGAACTTGAGGCGAGCTATAAAAATTGGATAGATTTAAATGTTAGAAAATAAGAAATTTTGGGTGTTACACAATAGTAACTTTAACGCCTTTTTCTTCTAGTTTTTGCTTATAAGATGCAGAGATATTATTGTCTGTAATAATTTCATGAATCGCACTTAAATCACAAATTTTGGCAAAACTCTTTTTGCCAAATTTTGAAGAATCGGCTAAAACAATTGTCTTTTGAGCCGATGCCAGCATTTTTTGGTTTAATTGGGCTTCTTCTAAGTTTGTGGTTGATAAACCATAATCTAAATCAATGCCGTCAACACCCAGAAAAAGCTTGCTGCAAGATACATTTTCTAAAATATGAGCCGCATAAGACCCTATTACAGAAGCAGAGCTATGACGAATATAACCGCCTAATTGCAAAATCTCAATATTTTTATCGTGAATTAAATGTAACACCGCATAAAGGGACGATGTGATAACCGTTAACTTGTTTTTCGGTTTTATAAATTTTGAAAATGCTTGGACAGTAGTTCCGGAGGCTATCATTATAGAGTCATTTTCCTTGATGCGTTTTGCGGCTGCTTGTGCGATACCGTTTTTTTCTTCAACTGAAATCTTTTCTTTTTCAACAACAGCTTTTTCATTGATGTAGGGGTTCTCTAAAGAAGCACCTCCGTGAGTTCTGAAAAGCAGACCTTTTTCCTCTAAAAACTTTAAATCCTTTCGAATGGTAACTGCGGAGACGTCAAGCTGTTCGCACAAGTCTAAAACTTCAACGTGTTTTTCTTTTGCCAAAATATTTAAGATGGTTTCATGTCTTTGCATAAAAACAAATATAGTTAAATGAAAGAAAATGAAGTGTAAAAAAAGCAATTTATCACTACTAAAATATAATTTAGTTTCATTTAGTTTCGTTTTTAAAATAATATTTTGTAGATTTGAAGAGAAATAAAATTAATCAAAACTAAATAAAAGTTCATTTGTTCGATAGAAACACATTAGTTAAACAGTTGAAGGCCCAACTATATTGGGATGTTGTCATTGTTGGTGGAGGTGCCACTGGTTTAGGTATTGCATTGGATAGTGCAACTAGAGGTTATAAAACATTGCTTCTGGAACAGGTAGATTTTGCCAAAGGAACGTCGAGTCGAAGTACAAAATTGGTGCATGGTGGTGTAAGGTATCTGGCGCAAGGGAATATCGATTTAGTTAAAGAAGCCTTATATGAAAGAGGTTTAATGCTGAAAAATGCTTCTCACTTAGTGAGTAATCAGTCATTTATTATTCCGAATTACAAATGGTGGGATAACTTGTTCTACACAGTAGGCTTAAAAATATATGATATACTTGCCGGTAAATTAAGTTTTGGTAAATCTACCAGAATATCCAAAAACGAAACAAAATCACGATTAGAAACTATAAAGGATGAAAGTCTTAAAGGAGGTGTTGTGTATCAAGATGGTCAGTTTGATGATTCAAGATTGGCTGTAAATATTGCACAGACTTCAATTGAACAGGGTGCTACGGTTTTAAATCATTTTAAGGTAGAACGATTGCTGAAAAGCGATGATGGGGCTGTAAGTGGTGTAGTTGCGAAAGATGAAGAAACCAATTCAACTTACACTATTAACGCTAAAGTAGTAATCAATGCAACTGGTGTTTTTACAGATGAAGTTTTAAAAATGGATAATGCAGCTGCTAAAAATATAATTCGCCCCAGTCAAGGTGTGCATTTGGTTTTAGATCAATCATTTTTACCGGGAAAAGATGCGATTATGATTCCCAAAACAGACGATGGCAGGGTGTTGTTTCTAGTGCCTTGGCATAATCGAGTAGTCGTTGGAACTACAGATACGCTTTTAGATAGTCATAGTTTAGAGCCTAAAGCATTGGATAAAGAAGTAGATTTTATTTTGTCAACTGCCAACAGATATTTAACAAAAACCGTAACCAAAAATGATGTATTAAGCATTTTCGCTGGATTACGCCCATTGGCAGCTCCAAAAGACAAATCGGAAAAGACAAAAGAGATTTCCAGAAGTCATAAAATTATAGTGTCAGATTCTGGGTTGATTACTATTACTGGAGGTAAATGGACCACATACCGACGTATGGCACAGGATACTTTAGGTAAAGTTATTGAATTAGGAAAACTGCCAAATACATCTTGTAAAACAAAAGATTTGTTAATTCACGGGGCCAATGGTACGGTAGATACATCAAATCATTTATATATTTATGGCACCGATAAAAAAGCGATAAAGGCACTTATTGAGGACTCTCCTGAACTGGGAGAAAAATTGCACCCTAGATTAGAGTTTTTAAAAGCCGAAGTGGTTTGGGCAGTAAAACACGAAATGGCAAGAACTATTGAAGATGTTTTAGCAAGACGCGTTAGAATGCTTTTTTTAGACGCTAAAGCTGCGATAGAAGCTGCACCAACGGTAGCCACAATATTGGCTAATGAACTCAATAAAAATGAAGATTGGACACAGCGACAAATTTCTGATTTTATAGAAATTGCTAATCACTATGTCATTAAAAATTAATGTTTAACTAAAAACAACCCCGAGTAAGTGTTCTCCTTCCCGATAGTTATCTGGATTGGGGGAGTTAGAGGGGGCTTCTATCATGGAAAAATACATCTTAGCATTAGACCAAGGAACGACAAGTTCCAGGGCCATTGTTTTCAATAAAAAAGGCAGTATCATATCTGTAGCCCAAAAAGAGTTTACACAGTATTTTCCAAAACCAGGATGGGTAGAACACGATCCTATTGAGATTTGGTCAACGCAAGCAGGTGTTGCTGCCGAAGCCATTGCAAATAAAAGTTTGAATGTAGAAAACATTGCGGCAATTGGTATTACAAATCAACGTGAAACAGTTGTTGTTTGGGATAAAAACACAGGAAAACCTATTTATAATGCGATTGTTTGGCAAGATAAAAGAACAGCTTCTTATTGTGATGCACTCAAAAAACAAGGCCACGAAAAAAGTATCAGGGAAAAAACAGGATTGGTTATAGATTCCTATTTTTCGGGAACAAAGGTAAAATGGATTTTAGACCATGTTGAAGGTGCTAGGGAAAAAGCTGAAAGTGGCGATTTAATTCTAGGCACCATCGATACCTGGTTAATATGGAATTTCACAAAGGGAAAAACACATGTAACCGATGCAACAAACGCTTCAAGAACCTTGATGTTCAATATAAATACTATGGATTGGGATGAGGAGCTTCTCGAATTATTGACTATTCCTAAAAGTATGCTGCCAGAAGTAAAACAATCTAGCGAAGTTTACGGAAACACAAAATCCACGTTTTACGATGCCAATATTCCTATTTCTGGAATTGCTGGAGATCAACAGGCAGCACTATTTGGACAGATGTGTACCAAGAAGGGTATGGTTAAAAACACCTACGGAACAGGCTGTTTTATGTTGATGAACATAGGCGATAAACCTATCGTTTCTAAAAATAATTTGTTGACCACGGTAGCTTGGAAAATAAACGGAAAAACTATCTATGCTTTTGAAGGCAGTATCTTTATTGCAGGAGCGGTAGTGCAATGGTTGAGAGATGGTTTAAAAATTATAAGAAATTCTTCGGAAGTTGAAGCTCTTGCTAATTCCATTAAAGATTCAGAAGGTGTTTATTTTGTACCTGCGTTTGCAGGATTGGGAGCGCCACATTGGAACCAACAGGCGCAAGGGACTATTTTCGGATTAACAAGAGGAAGTACAGATGCACACATTGCTAGGGCTGCTTTAGAATCCATTGCATATCAAACTATGGATATTTTAAAAGCTATGGAAGCCGATTCTGGAGTTTCCATTAAAGAATTGCGTGTGGACGGTGGGGCTACTGTAAATAATATGCTCATGCAATTTCAAGCCGATGTATTAAACACGGTAACCGTACGTCCTAAAGTTGTAGAAACGACTGCGATGGGAGCAGCATTTTTAGCAGGATTAGCGGTAGGATATTGGGAAAGTCCTGAAGAAATTCAAGAAATCTGGCAAACCGATACACATTTTAAACCAACGGAAGACAGAAAAACAATTGAAGAAAACATCAAAGGTTGGTACAAAGCCATTGATGCATTGGAATATTGGTCGAAAGACGATTAAGTCCCTATTTCCACCCTCTCCGAAAGAGAGGTAACTTACAATCGAACACCTATGAATTATAACAAAAACCACGGATCTAGATTAGATCGAAAGAAATAAATTATAAATTAGTCCCAAATACCTCTTTTGCATAAAGCGAAGTGCCTGGCCGGCAGGCAGGGTCCTAAATCTTTCAATCAAAAACCGTAAATCGTAAATCTAAAATAGTAAATCATTATGACACCATTTATAGCAGAAATTATAGGGACAGCCATGCTTATTTTATTAGGTGGAGGTGTTGTTGCAAACGTAGTGTTAAACAAAACTATTGGTAATAATAGCGGTTGGATAGTGATTACCACAGGTTGGGCCTTGGCGGTTTATGTGGGTGTAGTTATAGCAGGGCCTTATAGCGGTGCGCATATCAACCCTGCTGTTAGTGTTAGTTTAGCTGTTGCTGGTAAATTCCCTTGGAATGATGTGCCAATGTATGTTTTAGCGCAAATGATAGGAGCTATGTTAGGAGCGTCAACGGTTTGGCTAGTCTATAAAAACCACTTTGATGTTACCGAAGATGCGGATAGTAAAAAAGCGGTGTTTTGTACTGCTCCTGCTATAAGACATGCCTTTTCCAATTTTTTTAGTGAGGCCATGGGGACATTCGTTCTTATATTTACTATTTTATATTTTACGAACGCCACAATAAACGATACAGATACCGTAATTGGTTTGGGTTCTTTAGGTGCGTTACCCGTCGCTTTTCTAGTATGGTCTATTGGTTTGTCACTTGGAGGTACTACTGGTTATGCTATTAATCCTGCTCGTGATTTAGGACCTAGAATTATGCATGCTATTTTACCTATAAAAAATAAAACATCAAGTGATTGGAGCTATGCTTGGATTCCTGTATTAGGACCTATTGTTGGAGGGTGTTTAGCTGCATTGTTAATGCTTTCATTGTCTTAAATTTTTTCAGGTTTTAATAAGAGAAGCAGTTCATTTTGTTTAATCATTTTCTAAAACTATCTTTAGTGTCATGTTGTGCAAATGTGCATTTGTTTCAATTATAATTAGAAAATGAAATTTTTAATACCACTTTTTTTCATGCTTTCGTGCCTGATATCCTTTTGTCAGGAACTGCCGCCTATTGAAAAATTTACCCCCGAAGATTATCAAGCAGACAACCAAAACTGGATGATTTCCCAAAATCTAGATAAGTACGTTTATGTTGCAAATAATAGGGGGCTGTTAGAATATAATGGTGCAAAATGGACAACCTATACTTCGCCAAACAATACAATTATTAGAGCCGTAAATGTGATCGATAATAAAATTTACACCGGTTGTTATGCCGAATTTGGGTATTGGATAAAAAACGAATTGGGTGTTTTGGAATACGTTTCATTGCCATCAAAACAGGACAAAAAGATTATAGAAGATGAGCAAATTTGGAATATCATAGATTATAATGAGTGGGTTATATTTCAGTCGAGCCATAAAATTTATTTCTACAATACCAAAACTGAAAACTTCAAAATTATTCCAGCTTCGGATAATATTTATAAAATTTTCAAGGTAAAAAACCGTATTTATTATCATGTTGCAAACCAGGGGTTGTATGTTATTGAAAATGGAGAGCCTAAATTAATTATAGATAGTCCAGTTGTAAAATCAGGTAGGGTCATCAGTCTTTTTGAAAATGAGGAAAGCCTCATCGTTCTTACTCGAAATTATGGGTTTTATAAATTTCAAAATAACAAAATAGAACCATGGCAGATACCAGCAGATACTGTATTAAAAGCAACAAATGTGTTTAGTGGTATTCAGCTTAAGGATGGCAGTTTTGTTGTAGGTACTATCTCGGACGGTGTAATACATCTAGACCAACAAGGCAACATTAAATATCAAATTACTCAAAAAAAAGGATTGAGCAATAACACGGTTTTATCACTTTTTGAGGATGAAGCCAACAATGTGTGGCTAGGGTTGGATAATGGCATAAACTGTATAAA
Organism: Algibacter sp. 2305UL17-15; assembly: GCF_040720935.1. Lineage (NCBI taxonomy): Bacteria > Pseudomonadati > Bacteroidota > Flavobacteriia > Flavobacteriales > Flavobacteriaceae > Algibacter > Algibacter sp. 2305UL17-15. The sequence continues at coordinate 43,148 of NZ_JBFDAE010000006.1, read as the reverse complement.
TGTAACATCCCCCATAAAAACTTTTTTTGATTACGAAGGTGTTTTGGGAACGGTCTATACCACACAGGTTTTTAAAGATGTTTTGTACATTGGTTCTAATCAAGGTTTGTTTTACAGAACTTTAAATGGAGGAAATGAATCGTTTGAGTTTATAGAAGGTACGGCAGGTCAGGTGTGGGATTTGTTCAATTATAAAGATGAAAATCTATTTTGCGGACATCATTTAGGGACATTTGTAATTGATGGAAAGAAAGCCAATAAAATAAGTGATGAATTAGGTGCTTGGACGTTTAAAGAAATTCCGAAGCAAGAAAACTTATTATTACAAGGAAATTATTCGGGTTTATTCATCCTGGAAAACAAAAATGGATTATGGAAAGTTAGAAACAAAATTGAAGGTTTTAATAATTCATCGAGATACGTCGAAATTAATAGTAAATACGAAACCTGGGTAAGTCATGAATACAAAGGAGTTTTTAAATTGAAACTAAACGATAGCTTTGCTAAAGTAGAAAAACTTGAAATAGAAACAAGTTTGCCCTTAGGGAAAAACTCCAGTTTAATTAAATATAAAGATGCCATAATTTATGCCTCTGAGGGAGGTGTTTTTAAATATAATGAAGCGTATAAGAGTTTTAAGAGAGATTCTGTTTTAAGTAAGACCGTTAAAAACGGCGATTATATTTCAGGTAAACTTGTTGTCGATAAAAAAGAAAAATTGTGGACCTTTTCAAAAGACTACATAAGCTATATAAATAATGACGCTATTACCAACAAGCTTGTCATTAATAATATTCCAATTCCTTCAAAATTAAGGAAGGGTGTTCTAGGGTATGAAAATATTTCGCTTATAAAAAATAGCACTTATGTTTTAGGTACTGCAAATGGCTATATTACCTTAGATGTATCTAAAATACACAAGGAAGAAACGTATTCAATTTATCTAAACTCGGTGTCTTTAAAAAATGATGATGACGAAATTTTAAAATATGCAATTAGTGATGAGGGTGCTTTTGACCATAAGGCTGGGATCTTATTGTTTGAGTATTCCGTTCCGGAATATGATAATTATTTAGATGTAAAATACCAGTACAAACTCGAAGGGGGTTTAGATAAATGGAGTAAATGGACTGAGAAATCACAGGTTACCTTCGAAAATTTGTCTTTTGGGGATTACACCTTTAATGTAAGAGCAAAGGTTGGCGATAAATTATCCGAAAACATAGCGTCTTATAGCTTTTATGTCCAGAGGCCATGGTATATTTCCAATGCAGCCCTGTTTTTTTATGCGTTGCTACTTTTGATAATCATACTAATCACCCATAGGGCATATAAGCGCCATTATGTAAAAAAGTTTTCTCGCGATCAATTGGAGAGTGAACAGGCGCTAATGCAAATTAATAATGAAAAACTAAATCAGGATATAGAAAATAAAAATCGAGAATTGGCCATCTCAACTATGAGTATCATAAAGAAAAATAGAGTTTTAAATAAAATTAAAAAGGAGCTCAAAAAAAATAAAAGCACCAATAATAGTGTCGCTTTAAAATTAATTGATAATAATTTAAATGATTCCAAAGATTGGTCTTTCTTCGAGCAAGCTTTTAACAATGCAGATAAGGATTTTTTAGAAAAAATCAAGTTGTCCCATCCAGATTTAACACCCAACGATCTGCGTTTTTGTGCCTACTTAAGGTTGAATTTATCATCAAAAGAAATGGCCCCGCTCCTTAATATATCTGTAAAAAGTGTCGAAACTAAGCGTTACAGGTTGCGCAAGAAATTAGGTTTGGAGCATGATAGTGGACTTGTTGACTACATCTTAAAGTTTTAGCAACACGACAAAGGGCTTTTTTACCACGACATTACCACGACAACGGCAAAATTCCTAATGCTTTAATGAGAAAGTGCGAACTTTTGTATTGAATTTATTTTATAGTGTTTACAGGGTTTGTAGCTAATTATTGCTAGTTTTTTTGTGCTATATATGCGATGTTCGTTTTTTATCGGCATAAAAATTATGGAATTCTCAAAATTAGAGGGTAAATTTACATATACTTGATTTGAAGTCTTTTCAATACGTAAACTCAATGATGCTTTTGAAACTAAACTCAATTATTTTAAACTAAACTTAAAACGACACTTTATGAAAGTAAAACAACATTATCAAAAAATGAAGGTTGTGTTTTCACTTCTGTTTTTGTTTCTATCAATTACAGTAATGGCACAATCTCAAAAAACAGTTACCGGAACTGTGCTATCAGCGGCAGATAATATGCCTCTGCCCGGAGCAACTGTAATAGAAAAAGGAACTACAAACGGAACATCAACAGATTTTGATGGGAATTTCTCCTTGACTGTAAATAGTGGTGCAACTACACTAATTGTATCTTATATAGGATATGTAACTCAGGAACTTGCAATTTCAAGTGCTCCAATGACCGTATTATTGAAAGTAGATGAGAATGTACTTGATGAAGTAGTAGTAGTAGGTTATGGATCCATAAAAAAGAGCGATGTTGTAGGCTCTGTAGCTAGTGTAGATGTTGAAGAAGCAGTCGCTATTCCAACTACTAACGTTTCTGAAATGCTTAGAGGTAGAGCGGCAGGTGTTCAAGTAAATCTGGCTGATGCCAGACCGGGCGGAAGTTCTAACATTATTATTAGAGGTAAAGCTTCGTTAGACGCTGGGAATGACCCACTAATCATCGTAGATGGCATTCCTTACGATAGTATTAATGATGTTGCTCCAGAAGATATTACATCTATTGAAATATTAAAAGATGCTTCTTCTCAAGCTATTTATGGTTCTAGAGCCTCTAATGGTGTGATTTTAATTACGACCAAACGTGGTAAAGAAGGTAAAATAAATGTAAATTATCACGGCTATACTACGGTGCAAACCTTAACTCGAAATTTTGAGATTTATGACGGCGCAGAATTTGCACAATTAAGAAGAGAAGCACAAAGAACAGGAAACAATAACGTCTATTTAGATGACGATGTGATTTTTGAGCCTTTAGAATTGGAAAGTATTCAAACTGGGAATTATACAGATTGGGAAGATATAGTGTTGCGTGATGCATTACTAACCAGTCATTCATTAAATGTTTCTGGTGGTGGTGAAAACACTAAGGTGTTTTCTTCCATAAGTTATTTTACGCAAGATGGTTTAATTCCGTCTTCGGGTTTTGATAGAGGTACTTTTAGAACAAATATCGATCAAAAGATTACTGATAAATTTAGTGTACAGGCCAATATTAATTTTCAGACTAGCAATCAAGATCGAGAAAGCAACAATATAGATTTTATTAATATTTCTCCTTTGGCTAAAGCTTTTGACGATAATGGAGATTTACTTCAACTTCCATTTGGACCTACTACAACACGTTTTAATCCGTTGTGGAATATTAGAGAGTCTGTGAACGAAATAAAAACACGATTAACAGATATTAACCTTGTAGGTAATTATCAAATTACATCGGCACTTTCTTATAAATTAAATACATTTTTAAGACATAGAAATGCAGATCAAGGAATATATAGAACACGACTGCACAGCTCTGGAGATGGCGATGTTAATGGTTTGGCAACATTAGGGACTAAAAACTATAGAGAACAACTTATTGAAAACATTATAAATTATAAACCAAAAATTAATGAGGATCATGGACTGGACTTCACTTTTGTCCATGCGATAAACGAAAGAAGAACAGAGGAAACAGAAATAACTAAGTCTGGTTTTGCAAATGATGCATTAAGTTTTAATGGAGATGCTACAGCTGTAGTTGGAGAGCCTACCAGGGATGTAGAAGAACGTAAACTGGTTTCTTTTATGGGTCGGGTTAGATATAACCTACTTGATAAATATTTATTTACACTTACAGCAAGAGCAGATGGCTCTACGGTATTTGCTGAAAATAACAAATGGGGTTACTTTCCAGCCGCAGCTTTTGCTTGGAAAATGCATGAAGAATCATTTTTAAAGGATTCCCAAGTTATAAATCAAATGAAATTTAGATTAAGTTATGGTGATACTGGTAATGAAGGCATAGACCCAAGACAATCTTTAGGTGTTGCAGGTGCTTTACCTTATGTTTTTGGGGGCGTTTCCACAGGGGGTTTTGCAGGTATTGAACGATTACCAAATCCCAACCTTAAATGGGAAACGACTAGAGCTTTAAATGTAGGTTTGGATTTTGGTGTTATAAAAAACAGGCTTACAGGTACATTAGAATATTATAAAACGAATACCACAGATTTGCTTTTTGATAGGGATTTAAGTGGTACTTCTGGTTATACAGTAACCCGATTTAATATTGGAGAGGTAGAAAATAGAGGTTTTGAAGTATCTTTAAATGCTAAAATTATTAGAAATGAAGATTTTAGGTGGACTGTTGGAGTTAACTGGTCTACAAACAGCAATGAGATTTTATCCCTAGATGGAACTTTAGATCAAGACGGCAATCCTATAGATTTTGTTAATGATGGTTTATTTATTGGTGAATCTATAGATATTATAAGAACTCAGATTTTTGATGGCATTTGGCAAGAAGGAGATGACATAGCGAACTCCGCACAACCTGACGCAATGCCAGGTGAAATTAGAGTTGTTAATATAACAGATGAAGATCCTGAAGTTCCAAATATTGGTCAAGAAGATTTAATAATAATTGATCAAAATCCAGATTGGTATGGCTCAATAAATACAACCTTTGAATATAAAGGATTTGAATTGTTTGCAGATGTTTATATTGATCATGGCTCAACTCGATTTAATCCTTATCAGGGGGAGTCGAATAGCGGAGCAGGACTTCAAGGGAATGCAAATGGTATTAAGGTAGATTATTATACTCCCGAAAATCCATCAAATCAGTTCCCTAGACCAAATGTAACTGCAGATCCCTTCTTACGTGTTTTAGGTGTTGCTGATGCTTCTTATGTAAGATTACGAACATTGTCTTTAGGCTATAGCTTTTCATCAGATGTTTTAACAAGATTGGGTTTAAGAAGTTTAAATGTTTATGCTACTGGTACAAATCTAATTACTTCAACAGACTATAAATCTTATAGTCCAGAGACTAATCCAGGATCTTTTCCCGATACTAAAGGTTTAACCGTAGGTATAAAAATTGGTATTTAAAAACAAAAAATAGAGATTATGAAAAATATAAAAAAGTTATTAAAAATAAGATATGCAACGGTGTTCATGTTCGCACTGTTCATGACTGTGTCGTCTTGTGAAGAATATCTTCAAGATGAATTACTATCCGATATTTCTGTAGATTTTCTTTATAGCTCTCAAGAGGGTTTGGAGAATGCCGTGGTTGGATTATATACCATAAACAGAGATATATATACAAAAGGACCATTAGAAAATGATGCTTTGGCATTAGTACCACAAGCAAGATCAGAATTAGTTTTAGGTTTTACTAGTGGGCATCTTTCATTTTTTGCAAGATTAGGCTGGGGAGTGCTTCAAACTAGTTTTGGGACTAGAAGAACAGATCACTACTGGCAGAATTATTACCGCTTAATAGATCGTAGTAATGCTATTATAGCCGCTGCAGATAATGTAGAATTTAGTGATGAAGCTACTAAAAAAAGAATAGTGGGTGAGGCTAAGTGCTGGAGAGCGCACGCTTACTTTACACTATACCGCATGTTCAACAATATTTTTGTAACCACAACTCCAACCACTCCTGAAAATGCTTTCGATAAACCAAATGACAAATCTTCGGAAGCTGAAATATTTGGACTTTTAAATAGCGATTTAGATGATGCTATAGCAAGTTTAGATTGGACTACAAATCAATTTGGTAGATGGACAAAAGCTTCTGCTCACCATTTAAAAGCGAAAGTAGCAATTTGGGAGAAAAAACCAGATATTGCAGCTATTCACGCTGATGCGGTCATTAATAATTCAAACTATGAGTTAGTACCAAATACGAGTATTGTATTTGACGGCGATTTAAACCATACAGAAAGTCTTTTTGTTGTACAGTTTGAAGAAGATGCCATTGGAGGTGGGGATAGAAATTTAATGAATTTTGCTTTACTACCTAGGTATAATGATGTGGATGGTGTTAAGCTCTCCATTGAAAACGGAGGAAGAGGGCTTTCAACATTAGTGATGAATGAGTACTTACGTAATTTACTAAAAGAAGATCCTAACGACGATAGAGACGATGGTAACTACTACATTACAACTTACAGATATAATGATGTCGATAATTTACCACCAGGAAAAAACGTAGGAGATCCTGTAGATTCTCCAAGCGAATTTGGTCCAACCAAAGAAAGGAATGAATTTTACAGAAATTTGAATCCTGGATGTATTAAGTTTCGCCAAGAAGATGGCGACCCAACTCAAGCCAGCATGATTTCTAATATTATGGTTTATAGATTGGCAGAAACCTATTTAATTGCGGCCGAAGCTTATATGTTGACTAATCCAGGAAAATCACTGGGTTACTTGAACGCTATAAGAACGAGAGCTAAAGCAGCACCTAGAACAGCTGCTGTAGATATGCAGGCCATTATGGATGAGCGTGCTAGAGAATTAGCTTTTGAGGGGCAGCGTTTTTACTTTATAAAACGTATTGGTAAATATTTCGAACAAATTAAAAATTATGCTGGTAACGATAAATCGAATAACCAAGCGAGAAGTAGAGTGGAGCCACATCTCGAAAATTGGCCAATTCCAATTGCAGAATTATTGCTCTTAGGTCCAGATTACCCCCAAAACGATGGCTACCCTGAATAACACAAGCTAGGAATTTGATTAATAGCATTTTTTTAAATTAGTTTAGTTTGTTTATTTATGACCTAGGGGCAAATTTTTGCCCTTAGGTTTTTAACAGAAATTGATTAACTTTTAGAAGTTATAACTTTAAACCTTAAAAATCTTAATTACCGTTGATGCCAATTTATATACGTTACTTATTTTTAGCTTTTATAATTATCAGTTTTTGTGCTTGTAATTTCAATACACAAAATAAGATATCTTTTGCAGATAACCCTGTAATCGCACACCGTGGCGCATGGAAAAAAAATAACCTTCCAGAAAATTCCATAGCTTCATTAAATCAGGCAATAACACTCAACTGCACAGGCTCTGAATTTGATGTAAGAATGACATCAGATAACGTACTTATTGTAACCCACGATGCAAAATATAATGGATTGGAGGTTGATCAATCTACCTATTCAGAATTGTCGAAATTAAAATTACCTAACGGAGAAACCCTGCCCACATTAAAAGATTACATTTTAGCTGGATTAAAAAATAACGATTCCACGGGTTTGGTATGTGAAATAAAACCTTCAAAAACAGAAGGAAGAAATATCATTATTGCAGAGGAAGTCATAAATCAGATAAAAGAATTAAAAGCAGAACCTTATATTCTATCATACCTCAGTTTTAGTTATGACATTTTAAAGCGAATTAAAGAATTAGATCCGAATGCAAAAACACAATATTTGGACGGGTCTAAGTCACCGGAACGCTTAAAAGAAGATGGTATTTCAGGATTGGATTACGCATTGTTCAGATACAAAAGAAAACCTGAATGGATTACGGAAGCAAAAGAAAATGGCTTGATATTAAATGCATGGGTGGCCGATAAAGTAGAAGATATAGACTGGTTATTGGCTCATGATTTTGATTATATCACGACAGATAAACCCGAACTTGTTTTTCAACAAATAGAAAAAAGCCCTATTAAAAATGGTTATGAATTAGTGTGGAGCGATGAATTCAATTATAAGGGTAAACCCGATAGCACCAAATGGACTTTTGAACTCGGTTTAAAAAGAAATCAAGAAAAACAATATTATAGCGATAGCTTAAAAAATGCTAGAGTAGAAAATGGATTCCTTGTTTTAGAAACCCATAAAGAAAAAATAAAAAATAAAGCTTTTGTTTCTAAAGATGCTAAAAATTGGAGAAAAAAATGGGAATATGCCGACTATACAGCACCGAGTTTGTCCACAAAAGGTAAAGCAGCATGGACCTATGGACGCATCGATATTAGAGCGAAATTACCAAGAGGTGTTGGTCTATGGCCAGCATTTTGGATGATAGGGGAAAATTACAGCGAAGTGGGTTGGCCAGAGTGTGGTGAAATAGATATCATGGAACATGTAGGTTTTGATCCAGATTCCATATTTGGAACCATTCATACAAAAGCATACAACCACATGAGAGGTACTCAAAAAGGCAAAAGTATATATATAGATAAACCATACGATACGTTTCATGTTTTTTCTCTGGAATGGACGCCGGAAAAGATGGATTTTATTTTAGATGATGTAGTTTATAACCATATAGAAAACGAACATAAAACGACTCACGAATGGCCATTTGATCAAGATTTCCATTTAAAAATAAATATAGCTGTTGGTGGTATGCTTGGGGGAAGAAAGGGAATTGACGACTCCGTTTTTCCTCAGAAAATGTTGATAGATTACGTTAGGGTTTTTCAGAAAAAAAATAAAGAATGAAACAGTTTTCAACACTATTTTTACTATTAAGTTTGGTTTTTACAAGTTGTAATAACGAGACTAAAACCGATAATAAAATATCAAAAGCGAATAGCAACCTAAAAGTCATGACCTACAACATTCGGTTGGATGTAGCTTCAGATGGTGAAAACGCATGGTCTCATAGAAAAGATTTTTTAAGTTCACAGGTGCAATTTTACAGTCCGGATATTATGGGTGTTCAAGAAGCGCGTCCAAATCAAATGGAAGATTTAAAATCTGCCCTTAAAGATTATAAAACTATCGGAATAGGACGGGATGGCGAAAATAAGGGCGAGTTTTCAGCTATTTTTTACAATTCAAAAAAAGTAAAAGTTGAAAATGAAAATACCTTTTGGCTATCGGAAACCCCAAATGAAATCTCCAAAGGTTGGGATGCAGCTTACCCGAGAATTTGCACCTATGGGTTGTTTACTATTTTAGAAAACAATCAGAAAATTTGGGTATTCAATACACATTTAGACCATGTTGGCGAAGAGGCAAAATTACAAGGCATGGAATTAATCCTCAAAAAAATAAAATCTTTAAATACCGAAAACCATCCAGTAATTGTGATGGGCGATTTTAATGTAGAGCCAGATAGTCAATTAATTACAAACCTTAAAGAACAGATGAACGACTCCAAAGAGCACGCAAAAATAACATTTGGTTCAAACGGGACGTTTAATGGTTTTAAGTTTCATGAGCGTGTTACCAGAAGAATTGATTACATCATGCTTTCTAAATCTCCAAATTTGGAAGTTGAAAAATATGGCGTGCTTTCCAGTTCGATAGATTTAAAATATCCATCAGACCATTTTCCAGTATATGTTGAATTAAACTGTAATTAATTTTATGACGAAGCGAATATCTACCATACTTTTAACATACGGTGCCATTTTAGTAGTATTGCTAACTGCTTTTGCTTTCAATACCATTTCAAATGAAGCACCTGATACCAGGCAATTAAATTTGAATGAGGATATTGAAACCAAGGTAGATTCGGTTTTAAGCTTAATGCATCTTAATGAAAAAATAGGACAATTAGTGCAGTATAGTGGTAAATGGAACGCAACGGGACCTTCATCTTCAAATGGCGATCAGCATAAATTGGACAAACTTAAAAAAGGGGAAGTAGGTTCTATGTTGAACGTTACTTCTGTGGCGTCGATTCGTGAAACCCAAAAAATTGTGATGGAACATTCACGGTTAAAAATCCCATTGATTTTTGCGTATGATGTTATTCATGGCTATAAAACCATTTTCCCAATTCCTTTAGGGGAAACGGCTAGTTGGGATTTAGATGTCATCAAACAATCGGCAGCAATCGCGGCTAAGGAAAGTGCTGCTTCTGGTTTAAACTGGACGTTTGCGCCCATGGTAGATGTCTCTAGAGATGCACGTTGGGGTAGGGTTATGGAAGGCGCTGGTGAAGACCCCTACTTAAATTCTGTTGTTGGTGTGGCTCGAATAAAAGGATTTCAAGGCGATGATTTATCTCATATTTATACCATTGCAGCTTGTGCTAAACATTTCGCAGGTTATGGTTTTGGAGAAGCGGGAAGGGATTATAATACCGTAAATATAGGCGATAATGAGTTGCACAATACGATATTGCCACCTTTTAAAGCCGCTGCCAAAGCAGGTGTTGCCACATTTATGAATTCGTTCAACGATATTGATGGTATTCCTGCAACAGGGCATAAAGTTTTGCAAAGAGATATTTTAAAAGGTAAATGGGGATGGAACGGATTTGTAGTTTCAGATTGGGGTTCCATAGGCGAAATGATTGCCCACGGTTATGCCGAAGATAAAAAACATGCTGCCCAAATCGCTATGAATGCAGGTAGTGATATGGACATGGAATCTTATGCATACGAAGCCTATTTAGAAAAACTGGTTGAAGAAAACAAAGTTGATATCGCCCAAATAGATGAAGCAGTTAAGCGTATTTTAAGAATTAAATTTGAATTGGGATTATTTGATGATCCGTTTAAATATTGCAATGAACAACGTGAAAAAGAGGAGATTTATACTGATGAACATTTAGCTATAGCCAGAGATGTTGCAAAAAAATCCATTGTTTTGTTGAAAAATGAAAATGATGTTCTACCACTTTCAAAATCGCTAAAAAGTATTGCTGTTATTGGGCCTTTGGCGGATGATAAAGATTCTCCACTAGGAAATTGGAGAGGAAAGGGAGACTATAATTCGGCGGTTTCTCTTTTGGAAGGTGTGACATCGGCCGTTGGAACATCCACTAAAATAAACTATGCAAAAGGTGTAGATTTGACCATACCTACTTTAGAACCCGGTAAAAACCAATTTTTATATCCTTTAAAATTTAATACAACCGATAATTCTGGGATTGCGGAAGCTGTTGCCATGGCAAAAAAATCGGATGTTGTGTTATTGGCTATCGGAGAAAATGCGTACCAAACAGGAGAAGGGCGAAGTCAAACAAATATTGGGTTTTTAGGACTTCAAAATGAATTGTTGGAAGCTGTTTATAAAGTGAACAAAAATATTGTGATTGTGTTGATGAATGGCAGGCCAATGGATTTAAGTCGTGTTTCGGAAATCTCTCCTGCCATATTGGAATGTTGGCACTTAGGCTCAGAATCTGGAAATGCTATTGCCGATGTTGTTTTTGGAGATTATAATCCTTCTGGAAAACTGCCTGTGTCGTTTCCTCATCATGTGGGACAAGAGCCATTATATTACAATCAAAAAAATACGGGACGTCCTTGGAGCAGCAAACATGTTACGTATTCTGGGTATAGAGATGCGCCAAAATCTGCATTATATCCTTTTGGTTTTGGTTTGAGCTATACATCATTTAAATATAATAATTTGAATTTTGATAAAACTGAAATTGATAAAAATGGAAGTATTAAAGTGTCCGTTGCCGTTTTAAATACTGGCGATAGAGACGGGGAAGAAGTGGTTCAGTTATATATCAGAGATTTGGTGGGTAGTTTGGTACGGCCTATAAAAGAACTTAAAGCCTTTGAAAAAATCATGTTGAAATCTGGAGAAACTAAAACCGTTTCGTTTACTATTGATGCTAAAATGCTTCAGTTTTATACGGCAAATAAAAAATGGGAAGTGGAGCCCGGTGATTTTGATATTTTCATTGGAGGTAATTCAAAAGACACCTTAAAATCTAGAATCACTATTACAGAATAAAACATAGCGATAGCCTTTTTCTTGATTTTAAAGTGTTGTCTTAAAAGATATTTCGTTTCATTTTGGTAGTATTTTTTTCTGTAAGATTTAATAATTCAGAAATTAACTTCAGCTACCAAATTAGTTTTTTTCTAATTGATATTGATTTTCAAAACAACTTGATTATAACTCGACTTTACAGTAATTTCAGGTCAATGTCAAGTTTTGTTTGATAGGTGGATAGCATGTTAGTTCTAAATATGATATATTTAAATTCTAAACCACCATATATAAACTAAGTGAGCATTAAAATTACTAAACCCAAGACTAGAAAACGTTACAACATTCTTACAATGATATTTATTACGGTTGTAATAAATTATTTGGATAGAACAAATATATCGGTAGCAGCTTTTGCTCTTAGAAAAGAGTTGGGAATAGACACCGTACAAATGGGATATGTGTTTTCAGCTTTCGGATGGTTTTATGCACTTTTACAAATTCCAGGCGGCATAGTTGCGGATAAAGTAAAATCTAGAATACTTTACACTGTTATTTTAGCATTATGGTCTGTTGCAACGTTATTACAGGGCGTTGTAAATTCTTTTACAGCTTTATTAGGACTTAGGGCAAGTATAGGAGCGTTTGAGGCACCTTCGTATCCCATCAATAATTTAGTCGTAAGTAGATGGTTTCCAGAACATGAGAGAGCATCGGCAATTGGGATTTATACTTCTGGTCAGTTTCTTGGTTTAGCATTTTTAATGCCAGTTTTAGCATTAATTCAAGATGCTTTGGGGTGGCGCGGACTTTTTGTCGTTTCAGGTGTTATTGGGCTTATTTGGGCTGGAGTTTGGTATTTCTTTTACAGAGATCCAAGAGATCATAAAAGTGTGAGTGATTCAGAATTACAATACATTGAAGACGGAGGTGGCTTGGTTGGCTCTAAAAAAAAGGATGAGCTTATGAAAAAATTTGAATGGTCTGATTTTAAACAAGCATTCATTTACAGAAAACTTTGGGGTATTTACATAGGGCAATTTTGTTTAGGAGCTACTACAATGTTCTTCCTAACATGGTTTCCAACATATCTCGTAGAATTTAGAGGTCTAGATTTTATAAAATCTGGATTTTTGGCATCAGTTCCTTTTTTAGCAGCTTTTGTTGGGGTTTTATTATCTGGTTTTACATCAGATTTTTTAATTAAGAAAGGCGTTTCAAACGAAATTTCTCGAAAAGCACCTATCATTACAGGAATGTTGCTATCAACATGTATTATTGGAGCTAACTATACAGATGATACTTTTTTTATTATTCTGTTTTTGGCTATCGCTTTTTTTGGTACAGGTTTAGCCAGTATAGCCTGGGTATTTGTATCTTTAATAGCACCTAAAGAAAATTTAGGACTCGTAGGAGGCGCTTTTAATTTTATAGGTGGTTTATCAGGTATTGTAATTCCAATAGTTATTGGTTATTTGGTGAGAGATGGGGATTTTAGTCCCGCACTTATATGTATTGCGGCAATAGCCTTTTTGGGCTTTTTCTCATATACCTTTCTAGTTGGCAAGGTAGAACGCATCATTCCGAAGACATAATAATAAACATGATATAAAATGAAGATAACGGCGGTAAAACCATATCCAATCAATGTCGGTTCTGGCAGTCAGTTAGTTGTTAAGGTTGAAACAGATTCTGGTATTTACGGATGGGGCGCTTCTGGCTTGTCAGGAAGAGAACTAGCTGTTGTTGGTGCTCTTAAACATTTTGAACCACTAATTATTGGAAGAAATCCGATGCAAATCGGCGCTATTTGGCAAGATTTATATCGCGGACAGTATTTTGAAGGAGGCCGTGTGTTAACAGCCGCCATATCGGCTATTGATATTGCGCTTCACGATATTAAAGGAAAGGCGCTCGGCGTTCCAGTTTACGAATTATTGGGAGGAAAACAACGCGATTTTGTGGAGTGTTTCGCTTCTGTACGGTTTTCAACTTTAGAAGCATTGTTAAACCAATCTAAAAAGCTGATAAGTGAAGGTTGGAACATGATCAGGTTAGCACCCGCCGAATTTGAAAATCAAGAAGATATTTCACGATTTGAACCTAGGGAATCTATCGCTATAATGGCGGAATGGATGATTGCTTTGCGACAAGAAGTTGGTAGTAAAGTTACCATTGGAATTGATTACCATACGCGATTGACCGCTGCAGAAACCTATTCTTTTATGAAGAGAATGCCTCCGGGTACATTAGATTTTATAGAAGAACCGATACGGGATGAAAACCCAGAAGCTTACGAAAGTTTAAGAAGCTTAATTGATATTCCATTTGCTATTGGAGAAGAATTTTCCAGTAAATGGCAATTCTTACCATTTATAGAACGCAATATTACGCAGTTTGCGCGTATTGATGTCTGTAACGTCGGTGGTATTACCGAAAGTATGAAAGTAGCCTCAATGGCAGAAGCACATTATATAGATCTCATGCCACATAACCCTTTAGGCCCTATTTGTACAGCGGCTTCAATTCATGTGGCAGCAGCAAGTCCAAACTTTAGTTGGTTAGAAGAGGTAAATACTGGGGCTCATGTATCTACAAACGATCCTAAATTCTACCCATTACAACCTAAACTTGCAGGCGCAAGATATCCAGTTTTAAATACGCCGGGTCTAGGAGTAGAAGTTAATGAAGAATTGGCTAAGCAGAGTAAGTTTGTGCCTGTTGAGATTCCTAGGTTAAGAAGAAATGATGGTTCTTTGACTAATTGGTAATTTTCTAATAAAACGAGATGACAAGAAAGGAAATTGTTGCTATAATTGAACAAGAAAAAGTTGTTTTTGTAACGCGTCTAAAAGATGCAACAAAAGTTCAGTTAGTTATTGCGTCTTTAATTAAAGGAGGTGCAAAAGTGATGGAGATTACATCCAATACCCCAAATTATTCCGAAGAGATTTCAAAAGCACGCGCATCATATCCACATGTAATAATTGGAGCGGGAACAGTCATTAACTCGAAAATTGCAATTGAGGCCATAAAAGCTGGAGCACAATTTTTAGTAAGTCCCAATTGCAGTATTGAATTGGTTACAATAGCACATCAACATGGAATTCCCATCTTAATGGGCGCATTAACACCAACTGAGATTTGTGAAGCTTGGAACGCAGGAGCAGATTTTGTAAAACTTTTTCCAGCGGATATCATGGGGATTCCTTATTTTAAGTCGATTAGCGGACCACTTGATAATGTGAAGATATTAGCGGTTGGAGGCATAGAGTTACATCGTGTGAAAGATTGGATGGATGCAGGTGCTTATGGTATTGGAATTGTCAGCGTCTTGAAGGAGCCTATTGAAAATGAAGAAGACTATATCGCTATTGAGAAAAATGCAAATAACTTTATAAATTTATTAAAAGACATATAATGAATGAGCTTAAAATTGTGGGCATTGAATTATTTAAAGTACCACCACGATGGTTGTTTTTAAAAATAATAACTGAATCTGGAATTATTGGTTGGGGAGAACCGGTAGTTGAAGGTAAAGCAGATACAGTTGCAGCATGTGTCAAAGAATTAGAAAAGTTTATAATTGGCAGAAATGCCAATGATATTGAAGATATATGGCAAGTTTTATATCGCGGTGGTTTTTATCGCGGCGGCCCTATATTGATGAGTGCCATTTCTGGAATAGATCAAGCCTTATGGGATATTAAAGGAAAGTATTTAAATGTTCCTGTTTATGAATTGTTAGGAGGTGCTGTTAGGCACAAAATGAAAATGTATTGTTGGATTGGGGGAGACAACCCGGAGGTGGTTCTAGAACAAGCACACGAAAAAGTTACATCTGGTTTTAAGGCAGTTAAAATGAATGCTACTGGAGCAATGGATTGGATAGCATCATTAAGTGATATCAAAAAAGTATCAAAAAACATAAAACTGTTAAGGGAAGAATTCGGTTTCGATTTAGATATCGGATTAGACTTTCATGGGAGAGTGCATAAACCCATGGTAAAGCGCTTAATAGATGAACTTGCGCCTTACGAGCCACTATTTATTGAAGAGCCTGTTTTAAGCGAAAATAATGAAGCTTTAAAACCTATTTACAATTACACCAACATTCCTATCGCTACTGGGGAGCGTATGTTTTCCAGATGGGATTTCAAAAACATTTTACATCAAGGCGTTGTTGATATTATTCAACCAGATTTAAGTCATGCCGGTGGGATTTCAGAAGTAAGACGAATTGCAACCATGGCTGAAGCTTATGATATCACTTTAGCACCTCATTGTCCGTTAGGGCCAATTTCTTTGGCATCTGCTTTACATGTAGATTTCGTTTCGGCCAATGCTATTATTCAAGAAACTAGTATCGGTATGCATTATAATAATGGCTATGATCTTTTAGATTATGTGTCAAACCCAGAAGTTTTTGATATTCATGACGGTTACATTAACTTATTTGCCAAACCGGGTTTGGGCGTTGAAATTAATGAGGATAAATTAAAAGAAGCTCAAAAAATCGGTTATTATTGGTCTAATCCTATTTGGAGAGGTAAAGATGGTAATTTTAGTGAGTGGTAAAATATAAGACTGTATGAGGTGTTTTTTAGTATTAGTAGGTATTGCTTTTTTTGCTTGTAATTCAAACCATAAAACTGAAAACCCGAATAGTGTGCTTTTTGTTGTGGACGATTTAGGGCGGACAGATTTGTCTTTCTATGGAAGTGAATTGTACCAAACACCTAATGTAGATAGATTGGTTGAAAATGGCACTAAATTAACAAACGCCACTTGTACAGCACGCTATTCTTCTCGTTCTAGTTTAATGTCGGGTAAATATCCAACACATGGATTTATAGAACAGCTAGACCCGGCACTCGAAAAAATAATTAGTACAGACGCGA
Organism: Algibacter sp. 2305UL17-15; assembly: GCF_040720935.1. NCBI lineage: Bacteria > Pseudomonadati > Bacteroidota > Flavobacteriia > Flavobacteriales > Flavobacteriaceae > Algibacter > Algibacter sp. 2305UL17-15. The sequence goes on along the minus strand of NZ_JBFDAE010000006.1, from coordinate 26,556 downwards.
AAATAGAAGTATTGGCAACTGGATTTAATTGGTCTGAAGGGCCTGTTTGGCTGGCGGAAGAAGAAAAAATTATATTCTCTGATGTGCCCGAAAATAAGATTTTTCAATGGCGTGAAAAAGACGGTTTAAGTCTATATATGATGCCTTCAGGATATACTGGAAAAGCACCAAAATCTGGAGGTATAGGCTCTAATGGACTAACCTTAGATTTAAATGGAAATTTAATTCTTTGCCAACAAGGGGATAGAGTTATCAGTAAATTAGTGTCTTTAAAAGATTCAATCAGTCCAAAGTTTGAACAAATAGTTACCAATTATAATGGTAAAAAGTTCAACTCGCCAAATGATGCTGTTTTTGATAGAAACGGGAATATGTATTTTACAGATCCTTCTTTTGGATTGGGTAAGGAGAAGAGTGACATCGGATTCAACGGTGTTTACTTTTTTAGCAAGAATGGAAATCTCCTTTTAGTGAATAAAACTATAGATAAACCAAATGGCATTGCAGTTTCCAATGACGGAACGATACTTTATGTTTCAGATTCTAATTCTGAAAGACCATCTATCTGGGCATTCGATATTATTTCGGAAGGGAAAGTGAAAAACAAACGACGCTTATTTGATGCTACAAAAGCTTTACATAAAAGTATAGATAAGCAAAAAGCCGATGGTATGAAGTTGGATAGCAAAGGCAACATATTTTTTGCGGGCCCTGGAGGTGTTTTAATTATAAACCCAAACGGGAAACATTTAGGAACTATCAGATTAGATAAGCCCACAGGGAATTGTGAGTTTGCAAATAACGGCAAAACGCTTTTTATTACTTGTGATGATTATTTATTGCGGGTTGATTTAAAATAAATTAAAACTTTGTTTAAATACCAATTCAATTAAATTCTAGATTTGTCAGTTTGCTGATTCATAAAACACTTCAAATGCCCTTAACCCTAATATTACAAGAAAACGACTATTCCTATATTGGAACTATAATTCTTGGGATCCTCTTAAGCGGTGTTGTTTTTCTAATATTTTTATTTATACGAAAAATTATCACAACTATTTTAGATGGTTTAGAAATGGGTTATGCGCTATTTACAAAGCGTCCCATATTTATTCATTTTTATCTTTTCAAAAGAAAATTAAACCGATATCAAATTCATATTTTAAAAGCACAATTTTCTTTTTACAATCGTTTAAATGAAAAGCACCAAACCTATTTTAGACATCGCGTCGCAACGTTTATCAAAAGAAAGAAATTTATAGGAAAAGAAGGTTTTGTGGTCACGGAAGAAGCAAAGGTCTTAATTTCGGCTACGGCCATAATGCTCACTTTTGGTTTTAGAAATTACATCATTGAGTACATAAAAACCATCATAATATACCCTACGGCTTATTATTCAAGGTTTTCTAAAGCATCCCATAAAGGAGAATTTAACCCCAGACTTAAAACCTTGGTGTTATCATGGGATAATTTCATTGAGGGACATCGCATTAAAAATGATAAACTCAATTTAGGCATCCATGAGTTTGCGCACGCCATTCATTTTAATAGCATAAAACAAGAGGATATTAATGCTATATTATTTGTGGATACATTTAATGAATTAAGAACTATGCTGTCCTCGAACGAACAATTAAAAAGAGATTTGGTGGCTTCAGAATTCATTAGAAGTTATGCCTTTACCAATGATTCTGAACTGTTGGCGGTTATTATAGAAACTTTTATTGAGTCGCCCAAAACGTTTAAAAAACTATTTCCAGAGATTTACGGTAAAGTAAAACAAATGCTGAATTTCAACTTTTCAGGATATTAATATTTTGGCATGACTTTTATCATAATTTTTATTTTTTTTGATTCATAAATTTAGGGTAATTAAACTTAAAGAATTAGCATCATGATAAGAAAAGCACCAATTTCGATGATAATGACCCATAATGTCATTACATTAAAAAAAGACGACAATTTAGAAAAAGCAGAACATTTGTTCAAGCATCACAGAATAAGGCATATTCCTGTTGTTAATGAAAACGTTGTTATAGGGATGTTAAGTTATACCGACCTTTTAAGGCTAAGTTTTGGTGATTTAACTGATAATACTGAGAAAGGAACAGATGTTTTGGTGTATAATATGTTTACTATCAATCAGGTTATGAATAGAAGGGTAGTGTCTGTATCTTCATCAAGTTCTATTAAAGAAGTAGCGGAGATATTAGCAACTAAAGAATTTCATGCGCTGCCTGTAGTGGACAATAATAAGTTAGTAGGTATTGTTACCACTACAGATTTGATAAAATACTTGCTTGCTCAATTTTAACCAATAAAGCTCCGTGTTCAAAATATTTTTAAAAGTGATCTTTATCATAAAATCTACTTTAAAATAGCACTAATTTTGTTTAATAATTTAAAATTATCAACCATGAGAGAGCCAGAACTTGTTTCGACAATAATGACAAAAAATGTAGTTGGTTTAACCCGTTCGGATTCTTTAGAAAGAGCTAATGTTCTTTTCAATAGATTTAAAATCAAGCATATTCCCGTAGTTTCTGGCGAGTCGATTATTGGTTTGTTGAGTTTTACTGATTTAATGCGAATAAGTCAAGTAGAGGCTCCTGATACTTTCAACGGAAAAACAATAAATACCATAGTACAAAACACTTATACCATAGAACAGGTAATGGCAAAAGATATCGTTACAATTACCACGGATACAACTATCAAAGAAGCAGCAAAAATATTGTCAAACCGAGAGTTTCATGCGCTTCCAATCGTTGAAAATGGTACACTAGTTGGGATTATTACAACCAGGGATTTATTGAAATACTTGGTAAAACAGCTTTAAGAATTAGCTATTGTTTTTAGGTTTTTTATCGTTTCTGTTTGATGGCTACTTTTAAACACATGGCTACCTGCTACAAAAACATCCGCGCCTGCGTCAACCAATTGTTTAATGTTTTTATCTGTAACACCACCATCAATTTCAATGCGTGTATCCAAGCCTTGCTCATCTATCATTTTTCGCAATTTTTTTACGCGATTATAAGTGATGTCCTCAAATTTTTGACCTCCAAAACCAGGGTTTATAGACATTAGTAATACCATAAAACATTCCGGTAAAATATCTTCTAAAACAGATACAGGCGTTGTTAAGTTAAGTACCACTCCTGCTTTACAGCCAGCATCTTTAATTTGTCTTAAAGTACGGTGCAAATGTACAGTAGATTCATGATGAACAGTAATAATGTCTGCACCAACCTTTGCGAATTCTTCAATATAGCGCTCTGGTTTTTCAATCATTAAGTGCACATCCAAAGGTTTTGTGGCATGTTTTTTAATCGCTTGAATTACTGGCATGCCATATGAAATGTTAGGCACAAAATGACCATCCATAACATCGATATGAAACCAATCCGCATCGCTATTGTTAACCATTTCTGTATCGCGTTGCAGGTTGCCAAAATCGGCAGCAAGCATTGAAGGTGCAATTAATTTTGAAGCCATTAATCTAAAGTTTTTTAAGTTTTTGCAAATGTAATTAAAATGTGAGGATTAATTGTTTTTTTTTGACAGAAGAGAGAAGACGGGAGACGGGAGACGGAAGACGGGGGACAGAAGACGGGAGACGGGAGACGGGAGACGGGAGACCGGTGGAGAAAAGAGAATAGAATAAAGAGAATATATTAATAGCCCCTTCCTTTAGGGTGGGGATAAAAAGTGAACCCCCGGTAATCAGCCGAGGGTTCTTTCATCAATCAAAAAACGAACAGTTATGTTTTGTAACTGTTGTTACCTTAATTTAGTCGTAACGCCAAGGCGATACTATCCTAAATATGTTTTCAATATTTTACTTCTAGACGTATGTTTTAATCTACGAATAGCTTTTTCTTTAATCTGTCTTACACGCTCACGAGTTAAATCGAACGTTTCTCCAATTTCTTCTAAAGTCATTGGGTGTTGGTTTCCTAAACCAAAGTACAAACGAATAACATCAGCCTCACGAGGTGTTAATGTTTCTAAAGCACGCTCAATTTCAGTACGTAATGATTCGTGTAATAATTCTTTATCAGGGTTTGGAGATTCTCCAGAGTTTAATACATCATATAAGTTGGAATCTTCACCTTCAACTAAAGGCGCATCCATACTTACGTGGCGTCCAGAGTTTTTCATAGACTCCTTAACATCGTTGATCGTCATGTCCAACTCTTTTGCAATTTCTTCTGCTGAAGGCGGACGTTCATGACTTTGCTCCAAGAAAGCAAATGTTTTATTAATCTTGTTAATAGAACCAATTTTGTTTAACGGTAAACGTACAATACGCGATTGTTCAGCCAAAGCTTGTAAAATCGATTGACGAATCCACCAAACAGCATAAGATATAAATTTAAAACCACGTGTTTCATCAAAACGTTGTGCAGCTTTAATTAAACCTAAATTACCTTCGTTAATTAAATCGGGTAAAGTAAGTCCTTGGTTTTGGTATTGTTTTGCAACCGATACCACGAAACGTAAATTAGCTTTCGTTAACTTCTCTAAAGCGATTTGATCGCCAGCTTTAATACGTTGTGCTAATTCAACTTCCTCGTCGGCTGTAATTAAATCAACCTTACCAATTTCCTGTAGATATTTATCTAACGAAGCGGTTTCTCTATTGGTAACCTGCTTCGTAATTTTAAGTTGTCTCATCTAATGTTATCCTGAATTTAATTGTGAATAAATAGGGCGCTCAATAGTTATACGTTCAAATGTTACATTTTGTTACAAAAAAGCGAAACTATTTTCAACTTCTTTGATTTTTAGACACAAAAAAGCCTTAGTAGTCACAATTCCAATAGAATAGTAGTGTTGAATAACTTAACAGTATTTGATGGTTAGCCCTATTCAAAGCTAAAAGGTTCATTCGCATTTATCTGATCCCTTAATCTATGGATTTTTCGATGCATTTTGTTAAAAAAGAGTGTTCTGTCCTTTTCGCCAGCATTAACAAGTAGTTTGGAATTGCTCATAAAATTCTGTAAGAACTCATACATGATATCACAAGTTAACTGATGGTCAATTTTAAAATAACTTAAAACGGTAAAAGGGGCAAAAAACACTTTTTGGTAAGGTGTTTTAATCATAATTGTATTGCTTAATGTATGAATTTCATTTAAGTATAAATTATATGAGGCATGATTTTTAGAGCCTATCATGGTCTGTTGAATAGTCTGTTTTTCAATATCCTGAAAAACATGTTCAATGTCATCACAAATATGAAGTGCCATTTCTTTGGTAAGCAAACCAGATTCGAAATAATAAATAACCTGTTGCAAAGTTCCGTTAATAGTCGTGTTATTCCAAATTTCTATGGTATTGACATTTTTGTAAATTTCTCCTAAATTAAACGCGCTATCCAATAAAGATGGCGGGATGGTTTCTAGAAATTCCTCAAATGAGACTTTGTTTTTCGCCATAGTATTATCAATATCTTTTAGCCAAACATAGAGTTTGTACCTGGATAGGTAAGAATCTTTAAGCGTATGAAAAATAGGAATGTCTTTAGCGGAGTAAATTATGGTAGAGCCCTTTAGTTTTGTTAAGGGAAATACGTTTTTGTAAGATTGTATCAGCCAGTTTTGTAATCCAGCTTGACTATCAATTTGGGGCGATAACTCAGTTAAAATAGTATTTTGATTTCCTACTTCAAATAACTTATTTAATGAGATTTTATAATGTTTGGCGAGTTTTACACTTTCTTCTAAAGATAAACTGGTTTTTAAATTAATCCGTCTGTAAGCGGCATCGTAGCCTATATCTAAAACACCAGCTATTTCTTCAGCAAAAGAGGTGTTGTCGTGAGTCTTTTCTTTTAGGAATTTAATGAATCGTTCTTGCATTTTTTCAAAAATTACAAGTTGTTAGGGAGTCATTTTGTGAAAATTAAGAAAAATAGTTGACTTTTTCAGACAGTTTATCTATTTGATTTTTAAAAATTGCAATTATATTTGAGTGTATTGTTCAAACTTTTGCTATTAACAATTTAAAATACCAACCATGAAAACTCAAAACTCTAACAAATCAAGTAAATTACTCCAGAATATCGTTCAACTCATTGATAACTACATCTATTATGCTTAACACTTTTGTTTAGTATCCATATACATGCTCAAAAAAAGCTAAAAAAGTGAAGATTTATAAAGTGTGGGCAGAACTTGAGAATGAAACCAAGCAAAAAGGGTATTTATTTTCAAATCAATTGTCAATTAGCTCAAGTTTTAAAATTTTAACAGGCTGTAAATCATTTATGTCAAATTCTCCATTATTTTTTTTCCAAAGCTGTGAAAAGCTTTGCAATTGGCTGTTGGCTAAAAAATAAAATTTATTATTGGAAATCACACCAGTTGTTGGTTGGTTTAGTATTTTATCATCTGGAACTAAAACAATTATTTGCTTTACGCTATCCAATTTATTGTTCAAAACATATTGACACACAACTCTATTATCCGTAAAAGGTTGTACTGCAATTAGAGAATTATTGTAAAAATAAAGTCCATCAGCACCTACTTTTTCATCGTTCGGAATCGAAATAATCTTTAACTCCTGTGTTTCAATATTCAATTTCCCAAAGGCATTGGGTTTGGCATATAAAGCCAAATACAAATTACTGTCTTGTTCATCTATATCTATTCCATTTGCTCTATACTCTTCCGGTAGTGTCGCGAAAGGCCTCAAGGTGTCTTCATTTGGAACAATGGTATAAATGGTTCTTGTCCTCATTTCGGTGGCGAACACTTGTCCTTTACTGCTTACTGTAATATCATTAAAGAAAAATGACTCAGCATCCGTTTCAAGCCAAAACTGTTGTGTAAGTTCTTTTGTGTTTAAATTATATTTAAATATTCCTGACTTGTTGTGTACAGGGTCCGTTAGGCCTTTAACTGGCATGCCCCTTCCTGACGAACTGGTACAGACCCAAAGAGTTTGTCGTTTAGCATCTACTTTCATGCCAATGACACCTAATAAACCATCTTGACCTGAATGAACAAAATTTGATACATTCCCAACAGAGTCAATTTTCAAAATTTTTCTCTTCCAAGTACTTCCAATATAAAAAGAGTTGTCTTTTGGATTGTGCGCAATGCCTTCCGGGATTAAATCTGGCTCATCAATTGTATGGGCTATTTTGAATTTTTTTGAATCGTTTACTGCTGCTTCAACCAATTCCCAAGTATCCCAAATATCTTTAAGCAAAGGGTCGAATGTTTGTTTATATTTACTCTTGGCAATTGTATCGAATAAGTCGTGCATTTCACCTCTTAAATCTGGAAAATTATCGGTTACTTGTTTCATACCTGTCCAGGCATTCATATGATTTTCGAAGGCGTGGAAAAAGTCTTTCGGACAATTTTTAAAATCAAGATTATTGATTGAAGCAACATATTGGTCGATGGTGTTGCTTAAGGAAATGCTTTTACAAGCGTGATTTCTTATTCTACCCAAAGAATCATCTTGTGATAAAATGAAATTTATGCACTCAAGTTTTGACGGATTGGTTCTGTATTGAACGATTGATTTTTCAGGACCTCTATGACAACTCGTTACAATCAAAAAAGCAAATAAAGTAATAAGGAAAGTGAGATTATCTAGCTTTATCATCGATTTATTTTTTATAAGGTTATTCTTTAACTCAACAATGGCAGATAGTTAAAAGATACATAATTTCTAAATATTAGTCGTTGTTATTTAAATTACCGCCAACGTATTCGTATTGTGGGTGGTTGCGTTGACCAGGCTAAGGTTAGTAAACTATCACGAAGCAGAGGGAAATACACCAAGATTTTCCTAGTACATAACTGCCACCGCCATTAATTATACACGGTGTGTCTGTTGGGCAATCACTTGTTAGATATACCGAAATTTCGTATATTAATACCTGCAGGGCAACAAGATATTTCAAGAAAAATTGTTCAACAATTTCCAGTTGAGCGCGCGAGTCCCGAGGGACAATTTTTACAGCAGCTTATCAGAGATCCAGGATCTGAGGTTGTAGTTTTAAAAAGTAGCATAAATCGCCAAATAATAAGACGTATAATTGGTTTTAAGCCACCCCTGATTTTAGTGAAAACATAAATCCCTAAAAACGGAAAGGGCTTAAAGTCAGGTTTGTATCAATTTTGAAGCGTTCCTGCCTGTCGGCAGGTTTCTATGGTGTTGTGCTACGGTTACCGTTGTTCTGCTTAGTGTTTTCCGCATGCAATTTCAATTCCTTGTTCATTTGCTCAAATCCATTTTTGGTATCCCTTTCCAAACTCTTAGAAAAGAATTTGACTAAAATTCCGCTAAAATTTTCACTTTGCTCGAAATTGGTCGTTCCGTTTCCGTTGTCAGTCAGTTTAAATTTATGTTCTCCGTCAAAAAGACCTTTGAACCAAAGATGACCAAGCCATTTTAATTCTGTGTTTTCATTCAAGGTCAATACGACAGGTTTAAAGGTCATTCCTTGTAACTTTATTCGAATTTTGTTTCCAACTTTTACATCTCCAGAAACCGACTTAATAAACGAATTCCATTCGGGATAATTCTCAAAGTCCGTTAATATTTTCCAAATTCTTTCTTTACTTGCGTTTATCGTAATCGATGTTTTAATTTTCTTTGCCATAATGTTTAATTTATTTGACAAAGTTCGTTTGAATTTGAGCTTTTGCTCTTGATAAAAATCAAGATTTTTTTTTGTTCCTTATTCGGCTAAACGTTTCGGGCGACATTCCAAGCATTGATGCGAGATATTGCAAAGGAACTTGATTAAAAATTTCTTTGTTACTCTCAAAAAGTTTGTCGTAACGTTCTTCAGCACTAAGCGATAAATGGCTGAAAACCCTATCTTCTAATTGGACAAAACAACCTGCAATAAATTGCTTTTCCATTTCAGACCAATTTGGAACTAAATTGTTCAGAAGTGCGTAATTATCTTTATCGATTGTATAAAGTTCACAATCCGTTAATGCTTGAATATTCCATTTTGCTCTCTGTTTGAATGTAAAACTGTATAAGTCCGTTATGAAATAACCTTTGGTAGAAATCCATTGAGTTATCTCTTTATCATTAGCGTTTGCAAAAACTCGAATAAAACCACTTCGTAAAAAACTCAGCTTTTCGCAAAATTGACCGGTTTTTGTAAAATATTCTCCTTTTTTTAGTTCAGATTCCGTGAACAAGGACGTGATTTTGTCCATATTCTGGTTTGTAATTCCAAAGTAGGAAGTAATATATTTCTGTAATTCTGTCAATTTCCTGAATGTTTTTTTACATTAAGCTCAGCGGTCTTGTCTATGGCTCGTAGCGTGTAAAAAGATACTATCTTTTCGGTTATGCGCAAGCCAAATTTAAAAATTTGACTATTTTGCAAATATACCTTTACTTCGTTCAATCAACTAATTAGCTATGAGCTATATACGACTTAAGTTTACAATTCATTAAATTATTAATAATTTCTTAAATTTGAGGAATGACAGTAGATATATTCAAATACTTCAGTAGACATCCAAAGTATAACAAACTTGTTGGAGATGATTATTTATTTGTTGAATATAAGTGTCCGCTAGAAGTTGAAAATTTTAAGTTATGGACAGAAGTACCAATCCTTAATTATGTGATAAGTGGTAAAAAGGATTGGACAGCATTTGAGGGAAAATATACAGTCCATCAAGGTGAAGCGCTCTTTATTAAGCAAGGGGTTTACAATACCAAACAATATTTTGAAGATGACTATTGCGTGATGCTGTTTTTTATCACAGAGGATTTTATCAGACGATTTTTTAGGACCCACGACCATATTGTTAGGCCACAAAACGATAAGGTTTTGGAAAACCAGATTTTCACTATTGACGTTGGCGATTCGCTTAATGCATTGTTTATTTCTGTATTTAACTATATGAATCAAGGAAAGGAAATTCCCAAGGGTTTAGTTGAAATGAAATTCAATGAACTGTTGTATAATGTTACTTTGAACCCTCATAACAAAGACCTTATCAACTACTTTTGCTCGCTTCAGCAGGTTGAAAAATCCAATCTCGATACTGTGATGATGAAAAATTTTCATTGTGATTTAAAACTTGAAGAATTTGCGCGACTTACTGGTAGAAGTCTTTCAACATTTAAAAGAGACTTTAAAGAATTTTATAACGAAACACCAGGGAAATGGTTAAATACTAAACGTTTAGAATACGCCAAAACCTTATTAGGAAACCCTGAATTAAACATTAATGATGTATGCTTTGAGAGTGGTTTTAAAAATGCGTCTCACTTTAATAGTAGCTTTAAGGAAAAGTATAAATTACCACCAAATCAATACCGAAAGCAGGTTTTAAATATCTAAAAACCAGTTCTTTTCACATTTGAACTTTTAAACAAACTATTTGAACTTTTAGGAAAACCCTGAGCTTCATTTCTAAGATACTTTTGACGAGTAATTTAAAAACTATTCCGTCATGAAAAAAGTATTACAAAACAATTCAGTTAAAAAATCAGCGCTAATAGGTTTAGTGCTATTACTATCAATCAGCAATATGTTTTCTCAAACTATTGCCATTCCAGACACTAATTTTGAGCAAGCGCTTATTGATGCCAATATTGACTCTAACGGACTTAATGGCAATATTCTTGAAAGCGAGGCTCAAGCCGTTATTAATCTATCATTAAATAACAAAAACATCAATGACTTAACAGGGATTGAAGGGTTTGTAAACCTCAACACTTTAGTAGTAAGCAATAACAATTTGCAGAGTATAGATTTAAGTGCTAACACGTTGTTAGAATATTTAGATTTTTCAAACAACGAACTTTTAAATTTAGACCTTACATTTAATACTGCCTTAACTAATATACTGGCAACTGCAAATGCACTAACAAATATTGACGTAAGCAATTGTCTGTCATTAACATCACTAATAGTACCATTTAATAATTTGGAGTCTATAGATGTTAGCAATAATATCCAGCTACAAACTTTGTATTGCCATAGCAATGGGTTGTCAACTTTAAATGTTACTAATAACGTTAATCTCGAAGTTCTTTATTGTTATGACAACGACTTAATAGAATTGAACGTTAATGGTGTAGTAAGTCTAGAGGAATTACAATGTCAAGAGAATAATCTTATAACATTGGGTGTTGCCAATAATAGCGCACTTACCAGACTACATTGTAACGCTAATGAATTAACGTATTTGAATCTTCAGAATGGGAACAACAGCAATTTTGAGTTTTTTACAGCACTTTTAAATCCAAATTTAACCTGTATTCAAGTCGATGATGTAGCATACAGTAATAACAATTGGGCTAATATTGATACACAATCCTTTTTTAGTGAAAATTGTGGTACCACTATTCCTATACCAGATACAAATTTTGAACAAGCCTTAATAGATTTAGGTTACGACACAAACGGCTTAAACGGAAACATTTTGAGGCTTGAAGCAGAGGCTGTCACTCAGTTAGATGTAAACAATAAAAACATTTCAAGTATAGAAGGTATCCAAGCATTTATCAATATCACACTTTTACGATGTCATGATAACAACATAACTAGTTTAGACCTTAGTTCAAATACAAATCTTATAACTTTAAACTGCCGTAACAATCAGTTAACAAGTTTGGATTTAAGCAGTAATCTTCAACTAGAATCTTTAAACTGCTTTAACAATCAAATTGCAGTACTGGATTTAAGTAGTAATAGTGCATTAGATTCTTTGCTGTGCGATGACAATCAATTGCACACATTGAATGTAAGGAATGGAAACAACTTTAATGTGATATTCTTTAGTGCGTTGAATAATCCAGATTTGCATTGTATTGAAGTTGATGATGTTTCGGCAAGTACAACCAACTGGACAGATATTGATGCGCAAACCGTTTTTAGTGAAGATTGTACTTCTACAGTACCAATTCCAGATGTTAATTTTGAACAAGCTTTAATCGATTTAGGTCATGACAGCAACGGACTGAATGGCAACATGTTTCTTTATGAAGCGCAATCCATCATAAATCTAGCTGTAAACAACAGAAATATTTCAAGCTTAGAAGGTATAGAGGCATTTGAAAATTTGGAGACATTAAATTGTAATTTCAACGCTATAACGAGTTTGAATTTAGTTGGCAATCCTAAACTAAAGGAACTTAATGCAGAAAATAATAACCTCACATCATTGCATGTTCACCAAAACAATGTCTTGCTTGAATTTTTAAGAGTAAATAACAACCAGTTAACCAATATAGATGTTTCAAATAATCCCTTGTTACTCGTTTTAGAATGCAATAACAATCAATTAAGCACATTAGATGCTTCTAACAATCCTAGTCTAGCACAGTTGCACGCGTCTAGTAACAATCTTACTTCAGTAAACATTGACGGTCTAAGCAATTTGCTTGTATTATATATACAAAACAATTTATTGACATTTTTAGATGTAAGTGATAGTGTTGATTTAGTTGAAATGGTTAGTAATAACAATCAATTGAGCGAACTTAATTTGGTACAGAATCCAGATTTACAGAATATACAATGCTCTAATAATGCACTTAACAGGCTCAATGTAAGTAATGGCAATAATGGCATCATTGATATATTTATCACCACAAATAATCCAGAACTTACTTGTATAACTGTTGATGATGTAGCCTATAGCGAAGCCAATTGGACTAATATTGATGTTCAAACCAGTTTTAGTGAAGATTGTTCACCATTGATTCCAATACCAGATGTAAACTTTGAACAGGCTTTGATAAACTTGGGCTACGATACTAATGGTTTAACAGGCAATATACGTTTATATGATGCTGAAGCTGTTGAAGTTTTAGATGTAGAATCCAATAGCATTCAAAGTCTACAAGGCATTGAAGGTTTTACCAACCTAACGCTTTTGTTTTGTGCAGATAACCAGTTGTCCGCGTTAGATGTAAGTAACTTAACAAACCTTCAAGCACTTAATTGTAGCAATAATCAATTAACAGATTTAGACCTATCACAAAATTCTAATTTAAGTGCATTATCATTTGCCTCAAATCAACTAACTAACATAGACTTGAGCAACAATAACAATTTGAGTGAATTGTATTGTGCTAATAATCAGTTGGAAACATTGGATTTAAGTCAAAACACAAACCTTATAGTCTTATACTGTAGAAACAATTCGCTCAATGAGCTTGACATTAGAAATGGAAACAACGAACTCATAGCTACGTTTGACACTATGAGTAATCCAGAGCTATTTTGTGTCTCTGTAGACGATGTTATCTATAGCGAATCCAATTGGGTTAACATTGACGCTCAAACAAGCTTCAATGAAGATTGTGGAGCTACGCTCGGTATAGGTGAAGCTTCTGAACTTGATTCTGTATCGCTGTATCCAAATCCCGCAACACATCAGTTTCAAATAAAAGGACTTCAAGAAGACACCGAAATAACAGTTTACGATATTAATGGTCGTCAAATCCAAAGGCAAACTATTAATCCAAATCAGTCAGTTTCAATACAAGAAATTCCTTCAGGAATGTATGTGGTTAATATCCAAAATAATTCAGGAGCAATCACTAAGAAATTGATTGTAAGATAGTGCTCTAGTTTAAAGATGGAGTAGCTTTTAGAGCCCGATTAATAGCTGTGAGAGCCATCATTGTAATGATGGTGGCTTTCTTCTACTCTTAATAAATTCAAATATTAAATTTAAAAATCAGAAAAAAAATGAAATCAGTAGTGAAATTATTCGGTTTAATGGTATGCGCAATATTAATGAGCGCATGTAGTAAAGATGATGATAACAACATCACAACGGTAAGCAATGAAATTGCAATACCAGATGCAAATTTTGAACAAGCCTTAATTGATTTGGGTATAGACACTAATGGATTAAATGGAAATATTCTTAAAACTGATGCAGAAGCAGTATTAAGCTTAAACGTAGATGAAAAGGGTATTGAAAATTTACAAGGAATAGAAGGATTTAAGAATTTGAAATACTTGTTATGTAACGACAATCTCTTGACAACACTCGATTTGTCTGGAAATGAATTTTTGGAAGAACTTGATTGTAAAGGAAATCAGTTAACCAATATAAATGTTTCCAACAATCCTGAATTAAACTTTTTATACTGTCACGAAAACCAATTAACCAACATAGACTTAAGTAATAATCTAAAGTTAGAAGATTTAAGTCTAGGTAATAATAGCCTTTCTACAATAGACATTAGTGGCAATCCAATGCTTAAATACATAAAGATGGATTCAAATAATTTATCAAGCGTTGATGTAAGCAACAATCCACTTTTAGAAGAGTTTATCTGTCAAGACAACAGCTTGACTTCAATTGATTTTAGTAATAATCCAGAACTAAAATATGTACTAGTAAATAGAAACTTTTTAACCAATATAGATGTATCGCACAACACAAATCTACAAGTTATTTATTGTGATTTTAATGAGTTAACAAGTTTAAATCTTAAAAACGGATTTAATCAAAATATCACGCATTTATCTATTACAAATAATGAAGAACTCTCTTGTATTCAAGTAGATGATGCTTCATATAGTACATTGCTTTGGAGTGATGATGTTGATGCTCAAATAAGTTTTAACACAGTATGTAATTAGTTATTTTTTCTATTGTTTACAAAAAAGAGGCTGTCTGAAAAGTGGCTTTAATGTCATTCAGAGCGATAGCGAAGAATCTCAATATGCTAATTATCAATATTTTGACTTTTTACAGATTCTTCATATTCATTCAGAATGACACTTTTCAGACAGTCTCTTCTATTTAAATCCTTTGAACTTTTAAGCAAAAAACTTGAACTTCTAACAAAACTCAAAGCCTCTGTTTAGCAATACTTTTGACATATAACAATTAAACAAAACGTATCATGAAAAATTTAATCTTAACATTCGTAAGTGTCTTAGCATTGACAACAACAAATGCTCAAATGGAAAGTTTTACGGCTACAATAGGTGACATAGATTTCAACACAATTATGCCTTCTTCTGAAACTGATAAAAATATCACACCGGAAGCTAGTTATTCAAATGAAACTAAAGGACTAAAGTTCTCATCAGAAATAAAAGCCCTTCAAAATGAAATTGCCCAATATAACGTTGCTAAAAACAGCATCTACGACAATTCAGAAAAGGCTATCTATGATGTCTCTTTCAAAAAAGAACATTCTCGAGCTAATGTTATTTTCAACAACAAAGGAGAGGTAATCAAAAGCTTAGAGACTTATAAAAACATAAAACTACCTCTATCACTTAGAATTAAGATTCTAAACGAAAATCCTTTATTCATCATTAAAAGCAACAAAGTTACCGTGGCTTATACTAAGTTTTTTGGTACGGCTATATCCTATAAAGTGACGATTTGCAAAGGAAAAAACAAGAGAACCTTGAAGTTTGACGAGGATTTTAAATTGATTTAAATATTCAAAAAAAACTAAAATGAAAACTGTAAAATTTGCTGGAAAGCATATCCTCAGGAAAATGAAGGTGATTCAAAACCCTTCTGTGGTTAATGAAAGACATTTAAGGCTAAATGACTTATATAAAACGCACCCAGAAAAAGCGTGGATAACCGATACTGCCGAAGTATTAGGAGAACATCTTGATGATCCATTCAGAACTACTGTTACTATGAACACCGAACTAAAAGTGCCTTTTAAAATTGGTGTTCATAGGGCTGTTGGTGGCGATCACGACTACCCGAATCCTGGGGATATGCTTTGTGCTACTTTGGCTTCTTGTATGGAAAGTACAACCCGAATGATTGCCAACCGATACAATATAAAACTCAAAAAAACACGAGTTAAAGTATCAGCTTTTGTTGATGTAAGAGGAACACTAAGATTAAATATGGAAACACCAGTTGAGTTTCAGTCCATGCACATCGATTTTAATTTAGAATCTGACGATTTAGATACAAAAGGGCTGAAAATGTTAGTCAATGCTGTTAAGAAAAGCTGCATTATATATCAAACTTTAAAGAAAGGATTGCCAATAAATATTGATTATAGGAATTAAAAGTTTTCTCTAATGGATAGTTTTAAACACAACCACTATTTTTGGTAAATATTTCTGTAAATTTTATTTTTCAAAATGTTTGCCAACGTCAGTTCGTCTAATAACCTCCGTGTTTTTTGATAGTTTGTACTAAAATACTTTTTTTACTACACTATTATATAGCAATTTGCTTTTTTTGATAAAGACTGGAATAAAGAGCTGGAACTCCTAAAAAAACTAATACAGGCAACATACGAATATTTATAGCTCTAAAAAGCGTTTGTTTCTTTGTTTTCAGGATGTTCCATATTCTTTTCAGGTTATATGCTATGAACATGAACCCTACATCTGCACTTGCTCTTTGGGTTGTTTTTTTAGTTGAGATATAGCTAAAGCCCCATTGTCGTTTTATGGTTCCGTAAGGGTGCTCTACAATAGCTTGTCTTTTTTTATATGCCTTGGGGTTTTTTAAGACTTGTTGCGCATTTTCTTCTATGTATTTTTGAAATTCACTGCGCTGTAGCACCTTTCCATTTACTTTAGAAGTTGTGCACAAGTCCCTCACGGGGCAAGATTTGCATTGGTTTGTTTTGTACTGTTGTGTGTCCTGCGTTACTTGGGGATACAAGATATGATTAAGTTCATTGACAAACAAGTAACATAACTGTAATTGAGATGAGGGCCTCATTATTTTGTTCAGAAACGAGTTTGGTATAGCAAACCAAGATGGTCTCACGCAAAGGACAAAGAATGGGAATTGGTCTCTCGGTTGGGATGTATGGGCATACCGGTCAAACCGCCTTATGGTGCTTAGCTTATCAGGGCTTGGTCTTGAGCGATAAGGTCAAAGGCACTACCATTTTTGTATTGTGAGTAGGATGCTATGGTGGGAGCAGAGGAGCTGAAAGAGAAGAGATTGAACCCTTGTAGAAGTGTCCCCGTATCAAGTACGGGGCAGGCTGTAAACAACTTTAGCGTTGTCAAAATCGAGGGATGGGCGGTCTTGCGGGATAAAACTTGGCGAGTGTAACCTGGTTATTGGTCAAGTGGCAACCGGCATATAGAGGGCAAGAACTCTGCTTACGGCTCAATTACGTAACAGGAGAAACTTCTTTTGTGGTGTTAAGGAAGAACGGCATAATCCCGAAGGGCAAGCCCAAGAGTACCAATACACAATAGGAGTGGCGGACTAACCCGTAGTAGCGAGAAGTATCCAAGGTAGGCTATAGGAAACTTTAGTCGAGCAAAGGGGTTAGCAAGACCATTTTAAGAATTAATACTTACAACTCTACGGAGGAAGATTTGCTTAATTCTGCGGATTTTGTGTGATACACACAAAGTTTAGGTCTTGAAGAGCCGTATGATGGGAGACTATCACAGCTTGTCCCGATTTTTCTTCGGGATCCGGTTCTGTGAGAGGTTTAGGGGTGAGACTCCCCTTTACCTACTCGACTTTGCAAATTCAATTAGTGGTTTAACATTTCCATTGTCAGCTTCTTTCAATGCATTAATGTACTCTTTTCTAATTTCGTTAGCTTTTACCATATTAGACTGATGCCACGAAAATATTTCATTTCCAAATATTGATTCCATAATTATGTCCGCCATCATTCTTGAGTGTCTTCCATTTCCATTTGGGAAACAATGAATAGATACTATTCGATGTTTGAATCTAATTGCTATTTCTTCTGGTGGAAAGGTTTTGTTTTTTATCCAATATTTGGTGTCGTCCAGTAAATTTTTTAATTCAAGCCCAATTTTTGTCCATGGAATTCCGATGTTTTTTTCAGTTCTTCTAAATTCACCAGCCCATTTCCATACATCACCATACATTTTTTTATGTAAGTCTTTAACAAACTTTTCTGTCAAAATATTTTCAGGTTTCAAATTTGTGTGAATAGTCCATTCGACAGCTTTTTCAATGTTCAGTTGCTCAAATTCATCCAACTCTCCTTGAGTCGTAATTGATTTTATTTTAAGACCATCCTTTTCTTCTTCTTCTTCTTCTAAAGGTGTTTGTCCATCTTTGTAAACGAATTCTAATCCCATAATGACTTTCTCATTTCTCGTTTTATTTCATTAGCAAGTTCCTTTATGGTTTTGGCTATCTTGTCATCTCCAATCCCTTGGTCCTCTAATTTCATATTTTGATTGGTCCGTAATACTATTTTTTGGGCCAGTTTATCTGCTTTTTTCTGTATTAAATCGTCTATGGTCTCATTTTTTGGGACCAGGGCATATACCAATTTTAAATCCAGAGCCATGGCAACATCTTTTAAAGAATTGAGTGTTATCGTGCCATTAGCCTCACTTTCCTCAATTCTTTTTACGCCTTGTCTTGTAATATTTAGTTTAGCACCAAGTTGGGCCATAGTCATATTAAGTGCAGTTCGAATAGTATTTATCCATCCACGTTCTGGGACCAGGACCTTTCTGCTTTCAGAGAATGGTTGTAGCTTTTGGTCCAATTGTTCGATTAAAAGTTTTCGCTTATTTCTCATTTTTTGTAAATATTTAAGTTTACAAAACATAAACAATGTAAACTTTTGTGTTTACAAATATATAAAAAAGTCAACATATAAGTTTACAAAAAAATAAAAAAGTAAACTTAAATGTTTACTTATGGTTGTTCTTTAAATTAAAGCCAACGGTCTCGGCTATGAGTAGTTGCGTGGGTTAGCACTTAACTTTGCAAGTACACACCAAACTGAAAATCCGCTGGGATTTTCAGAAGTAGGCGGGAACAAGCAATTACTTATAGCCATTGTGTGTGCCCATTATGGGCATCGTTTATTTACCGAAGGGTAAATAATTAATCTAGAGGGTGCAAGTCCCTTATGGGCATGGGTAACGCCTTGGACCATTAGTAAGCTGCAAGGTTGTCAACCGTGAGGTTGGAACTGAAGAAAGCAGGACTACAAAACTCGGTACTGACGAACAGAAACCGTATAAGAGGCATAACTGCATGGGTAAGCAAGCACGACTTGTCCCGTTTTTCGGGATCATTGTAACGCCCAAAGATTACAAAAGTGCGTTTATGTAGATACGGCAGGGATCGAGTGAAACCACGCCAAAAGGCGTGGCGGGGAAGATGTTCTTACCTGGGGAGGTCTCCGAAGCCACGAGTTGGCAAAACGGAGAAGTCAGCAGAGGTCATAGTACTTTGTAGCAACGAGCCGATAAAAACCTCGGAGGTCCCACAAACAGAGGAAGGGCCGAACGTAAAATGGTTCTTAATTCGGGAAGGAACCCACTTAGGTAGATAGCCCCTCGAAACAAGAACAGGTTAAATTATGAGCAGGCCAAGAATGATAGAACAGGTATTACATCCTTACAACCTGCAAAAAGCACTTAGGCAAGTCATAGCTAATAAGGGCAGCGCAGGGATTGATGGAAAGAGAACAGACGGGCTTTCGGATTATTTCCGAGAACATAAACTATCCATGCTGCAATCCATAAAGGAAAACACGTACTTGCCTGGACCCATTCTAGGTGTTGAAATACCTAAAGGAGAAGGTAAAACCCGACTTTTAGGAATTCCAACTGTAACCGAGCGGTTACTCCAACAAGCGGTATCACAATATCTGATGCCCAAATACGAGCATGAATTTAGCGTTTGTAGCTACGGATTTCGCCCTCATAAAAACGCCCGTCAAGCAGTTGGCAAAGCGTTGGAATATATCCATGAGGGCTATACGTTTATAATAGATATAGACCTAAAGACATTCTTTGACGAGGTAGACCACTGTTTGCTTCTTAACTTACTTTACCAAAAGGTAAAATGCCCAACCACGCTTGGCCTTATACGCAAATGGTTCCGCGTACCCATTCAAATCAATGGCAAACTTCAAAAGCGAAGAAAGGGTGTGCCACAAGGCTCTCCACTCAGTCCGTTGTTATCAAATATCCTTCTCAATGAGTTGGATAAGGAACTAACAAGGCGAAAGCTTCGGTTTGTACGTTATGCTGATGATTTTAGTATTTATACGAAAGGGAAAAGTGAAGCAGAAACTACGATGAAAATCATTGCGGACTTCCTGAAAACAAAACTCAAGCTCACGATAAATCGAGAGAAGAGTGGCATAAGGAAACCTGTTCAATTCACTATTCTTGGCTTTGGGTTCGTTCCAACGTATAAAAAGGGCGATAAGGGAAAATATCAATTGGTGGTAAGAGAAAAAGCATGGAAACGTTTGAAAGCAAACGTAAAAGCGATAACCTGCAAAACCAGACCCATGTCATTTAATGAGCGCATAGCCAAGATAAAAGAAGTACAACGAGGATGGTTAAACTATTTTCGAGGCACAAATATCTACGGCAAACTCAAAGAACTGGATGGCTGGTTGCGCAATCGCTTACGCTATTGTATATGGCACCATTGGAGGGCAGAACGTTAAGAAATAGTACGGTGGACTATTTTAGTGAATGAGCCAGCTGGCGCGAGGGAACGCAAAAGGAAAAACCTGATTCGATTGGGAGTTGACCAAGACCATGCCTATGCGTGGAGCAGAACTCGGAAAGGCGGTTGGGCGGTTGCCCAATCTCCCATTTTGATAACCACTATCGCGCCCAAACGTTTCAAACGGCGAGGCTACCGGTCATTGTTGGATGTTTGCACAGAACTCAACCCATCTTTTTGCGAACCGCCGAGTACGAGACCCGTACGCTCGGTGGTGTGAGAGGCGCACTCTGTCAGTTACTGGCAGAGCCGTCTACTCGATTCTCTGCTGGCTTTCTTCCCTTCTGTTTGTAGCGTTGGCAAAAGACATACTCTTTTGCAATTTTTGGCTTGTGTGGTGGCTGTAGCGAATTGCAAATGTGTATGGCTTTTAGCGTTGGCTATTCCGCTCTGTTATTATTAATTTCAATTCTTCTTTACTCGGTAAAACGGTTTGATATTTACTCGCAAAAATCTGTTCGTTATTTTCAGGCAAAGTATATTCAACAACGGATTCCCTTTTGTTTTGGCATAGTACGATTCCGATTGTGTTATTTTCATCTTCCAATTTTATTTCTCTGTCGTAATAGTTCACATACATCTGCATCTGTCCGAGGTCTTGATGTTTTAGTTCTCCTATTTTTAGGTCAATCAGCACGAAACATTTCAAAATCCGATTATAGAATACCAAGTCAATCCTAAAATGAGTGTCGTCTAAAGAAATTCTCTTTTGTCTTGCTACAAAGGTAAATCCGTTACCAAGCTCCAGTAAAAAATGCTCAAGTTTGTCAATTATTTCTTGTTCTAGTTGACTTTCTGAATACTCTGTGTGTTCTGGAAGTCCTAAAAATTCCAAAATGTATGGGTCTTTTACAGCATCCTTAGCTTTTTCAAGAATAAGTCCTTTTTCCGAAAGTTCTTTTACTTTGTCTTTATCTCTGCTCAAAACAAGCCTTGTATATAATGCTGAATCGTATTGACGATTTAGTTCTCTAACACTCCAATTATTTTTTAAGGATTCTATCTCATAAAATTTGCGTTCGTTTTCATTATCAATTCGCATCAATTTTAGATAATGCGACCAGCTTAATACAAATTCATTTTGTTTAACTTCTTGAAATGTTGTCTCAGAAACTGTATTTTTGAGATTTTCAGATTTCGACAACAGCGTTGACGATTTTCCATAAATCTGATAGAATGTTCTCATTCGTTCAAGATTCTTTACCGAAAATCCCTTACCAAATTCTTGTGTAAGTACTCTTGAAAGTCCTTTAAGAAGCTCTTTACCGTATTCTGCTCTTTCTTTTCCTCCTTGTTCTTCTTCCACTAACATTCTGCCTATTTCAAAGTAGGTCAGAACCATTGTTTGGTTGACAGTACGCACTACCTTGTTTCTCGCAGATTGTAATAAATCTACAATTTGGGAAAAGAATTTTTTATTTAAAGAGTTCTTGTTGCTCATCTTTCATTAATTGTTTCCAAAAAGGTTTTAAAACTGTCCATTTGTCCGAGTGATAGTTATTTGTAATATCTGCTCCTTTACCTAAAGGGCCTTGAACTAAAGTTCCTAAATCTTCCTTGATAGAATAGGGAAGAAGTTTATATTTTATTTCTTGATAGTCTCTGCTATATAATATCTTTTTTCCTTCTTGATGAAGGCTGTTATTGTCATTTCTGAATATAGATGAATCACTTCCGTCCATAGCCTTAAATTTGGTAGTACCATTTTTTGAATAGGCTATACCAAACAGTACATCAGTTGATACGATTTTTACTCCGACCAAATTTAAATTATTACATTTACCGTTTGAATACATTTGATTTCGGCTCTTATCTAGTAATGCAGAATCAATTTTTGTTTTTTTAATTTTTCCTTCAGCATAAAAATGTAAAAGATAACCGTTACGATTTGCTCCATTTATTTCAATACAATAATCAAAATCATCTCTTTTAACGTCAGCAACCATATAGTTAGGATTTCCTGTATTGTTTAGGCAATAATAGCAAAGCACCTTTTCATTTTGTTCGATTTCACTAATCAATTCTCCATAGTCGTTTTCAGAGCTCTCCTCTCCCATTTTAAACCTCTCTTTTAATTTTGCTGTAAACCACTCTCTATCAAAAAAGGACAATGGTTTTGTTCCGCCTAAAAGGTTTATAAACTTTGAAATCTCATCTCCTAAATCAGTATAATTAGTCGTCCTTGTTAATTCTTCACGATGGTTTTTCATAAATTCCAAAACGCTCAAGATTGCTGGTTTATGACGTACAAAAGACATTCCACCAAGACTTACCGTTCTGAAACGGTTATTACTGAAATAAACTTTGCTTAACTCATATTTATCTTCTCTTGTTTCATCTATCGTTAAGTGTATTGACCACCACAATGTAGTTAAAGGGAAGTTAATTAAGTGTTTCTGTGAAGTAAGGTTTAACAGCCAATGACGTTTAATGTGTGTATGAATATTGCCTTGGTTTTTCCATCTTTGATGAATGTATTTATACATATCAAAATGATGCAAGTAGTTCCAGAAATCTGCATTGCCTGCTTGTGCAGGTGTTAAATTTAAATCTTCATAAAGAATTTTAGCACACTCAAAATCTGCTGTTTGATTATCGTTTTGATGAGAGTTAAGTGTGTTTAGCATTTTCTCTCCTAAATTCTCATTATGTACAGGAATGTTGGATTCTAGAATATCAGATTCCTCAAAAGGATATAAAAATTCTTCTTGATTATCATATAGTTGTATAAAACCAGTTTCCTCTTGATTTAATTTATCTAGAAACTCTCCAACTAAACTCGATTTAAATATTTTATAATTCATTTGTTATTCTTGGATGTTTCTAATTTTATGGTCAACTTCTTCAATGGTATCAATTAAAAGCCCAAATGGCTTTTTAAGTAAATGTTCCACAAATTCTGGAATTTCTTCTACTGAAGGTGATTCACTTTGTTTATTATAATTCTGCCAATGGATTAAAAGTGCTTTATGCCAATTTTTTTCTGAATATTGACTATCTGCCTTTAATTTGTAGCAGGCGTGAATAAGTGCAGATTGTAAAACTGAGGAAACCAGTATTTTTTGGTACTCTAAACTTGCTTTGAACTTGTTTAGCTTTGTATGTTGTTTAGGTGGAAGATTGATTATGATGCTTGATTCATTCCAAGAAAAAGTATGTGTTTGATTGTTATCGCTTTTTCTGATTTTTACAATGCTATCCATAGATGTAGAAACATCTAATGTTAGAATTTCCTCTCCAAGCAACCCAAGAATATCTCCTTTTTCAACAAAAAAAGATTGGTTTCTTAAACTTGGCTTTACAGCATCATTGGTATAATTATCAAGTTGTTCATTTGCAATGATAAAATAGAGTATTTCTAGTTTGTTTTTTAGGTTTTCTAAAGGAACACGAACATTAATTCCATCTTTAGAAAAGAAACTTTTTCTATACATTGTGTAAGTGCAGAAAACCTCTGTAACAATACTTGCAACATCATTATTTAGAAGTTCTTTCAGTTTTTGGTTGTCTCCGAGTTCAAAATTTGAAGATGTAATAATTAGATGTCCATCTTCAATTTTTTGTTCAACAGCTACTTCAGGTCTAAAATCATAATAATCTTCAAGACCAAAAACGGGATGTCCAAATTTGTAACCACTAATTTTCATAGGCTCTAATTGTTATATTCTTTTAAGCGAATGGTGTGTTTTAAGTTGTCTTTTAGAATGAGAGACAATTCGTTTAACCCTTTTTTTAAATTTAAGGTAATAATGTTCTTTTCAAAAGTTCCATCTGATATAGAAAGTAGGTCAACCTTGTTTTTCCCTTTTTTGTCATCTGAACCAACAAGCACTTCAAAACTGACATTGTTATCTTTCACTTTTGAATTTATAGAAACCATATATTCAAATGAGTTTTGAATAGGTTCAACTTTACATCTTAGCCAATTAAAGTTTTTGGGAATTCTATCAGAAGGAATGGTTTTTTGTTTAATTGGTTTAGGCTTTTCTTTTGTTTTAACCTTTCCATTATCCAAAGCCGCTCCACCATTGGTTTTGCCAGTTTCCATTATTCCCAAAAGTCTGTCAAGTTCAGGAATTGATATGTCAAGACCTTGTTCAACCTCTGTGAAATCACTAACGCATTTTTGTACAAAACTTCTATAAGAACGGATAGCTTGATTTGCTTTAGGGTTATCCCAATTTCCAGAATTCCACTCATTGTGTTTGGCATTTTCCAATTTTTTAAGAATTTCATTACCTTCTTCATCATCACATATAAAAAGACCACAGTATCCCTTGTAGATGTATGAGGAATCTTTATAAATTAACATTTTAGATTTCCTGTAAAATGCGATTCGTCCAGGGTAATTTACATTTCTTGCCAATATCAAACGGACTTGACCTAATACATCAATGCTATCGGTATATTCTTTCTGCGTATTTTGAATACCTTCAAAAGTTTCAAAATATGGTCGCGGATTGGGAAATTTATTGTACTGACCAGATTCATCTAATTCTGCATAACGCAATTTTATTTCTTCATAAATAGTATTGCTATTAAATTCTTTGCCATCTATTTTAACGATAAGGTCATCTTCATAGATTGCAAGCCAAAAATTGGCTAACAATTCTTTGGTCATTTCTTCAGTTCTATCTTCGTCTGGTTTAAGTCCGATTATATAAATAGATGTACCCGTTTCACTTCTTTGAAACTTTTTAGGAATATCAAGTTCATTTTGTGTGGCTTCCATTCCATTTCCAAAAAATCCTTTGTGCGAATATTCTACACCATCCAACTTATGAGTAGCAATTTTAGATATGCCTTGAAATATAAAGTCATTTTGAACTGACTTGGTAGAAACCAAAATGGAATGCAAATAGGAAGAAGCAAAATATACAGCCTTACCCATCCCTTTTGAACCTGCTGAGCCTTTTGAATTTTTACTAGAGATATTTCTTGAATTTGCAAATGAATCATACGAACTGTCTATTTCCATACCTAGTGTATTATAATCGGAAATTTCCATAGATTCATATTCAGTTTTGTTCTGAAAACTTTCTATCATAGTGGATAGGAACTCTAAATCATCATCATTATTTGCGTATTCAAAACATTCTTTGATATGTTCTTCAATAGTTGCAAAGTTTTCAAGAAATCCTTTTTGGTATGTCTTAAACGAAAAGTCTACAATAACTGGTTTGCTATAATCACTTCTTGCATCAAGAGAATTTTGAATACTTTCCCTTACAACAGACTTGTAGTGCGTTTTACTAAAATCAGACATATCTCCATCTCTAATTCCTTGTTTCTCGTCTCCAGGTCTTAATTCGTTAAAATTCCACTTCATAGTTTTTAGAAATTAAATGTGTCGTTATTGTTGCTTAAATTTTTCTTGTAGATAGTTTCCATAGTCTTAATTTCTTCTTTAATAGCTTTTAACATTTTGTTCAAATCCTCTTCGTTGTATTCGTAATTATTAGTATTCGAACATTTAGAAAGACTTCTTATTCCTTTGAGAATATTATCAACTCTCCGAGATGCAACTCGTTTAAAACGGTCTTTTTTTAGTTCAGAATTATCCATTATTTTAGATTTCCGTTATTTTATAGTTGCAAATATATAATTATTTACTATAAAATAGAAAATATAGTACATATTACTCCTTCAGCGTTGGGGATTTTAGCTCTTTTGGTTTTTAGAGCGTTGGAATTTAGCGTTGGCAGAAACCGAAAGTGCTAAAATATGCGGCTGGCTTTAGCTTGCAGAGAACGAGCCGCGTGTAATGATAGTTGCGTGATTAAGCCGCTAATTTAGCAAACAAAATCGAGCCAGAGAAAATTCCGCAGGAATTTTCCAGATATGCAGTTGCCCGAGCAATTATTTTTACACGGTGTGCCTGTTGCACAACGTTTTGGTAAATATACAGAAATTTCGTATATTAACATATGCAAGGCAACAAGATATTTCAAGAAAAGCTGTTCAACAGTTTCCAGTTGAGCGCTCGGGTTCCGCGGGACAATTTTTACCGCAGGCTATCATCGGTTTTAGATCTGGAATTCCTCCGTAAAGAGACAAAAAGGTATTATGGCAGTTGTGGCCAAAAAAG